>CAUJFK010000187.1 GCA_963169175.1 Acidobacteriota bacterium
AAAAGTGGCCGATTACCCTAAGGCGAATTAATCCAGCCCATCGAAAGTTGTGACGATGTTGTGGACTGGATCGATCCTGAGCGGTGCATTGCCGGGGCGGACGGAGAGTGAGGTTTGCATTCCTGCCGCTCGAGCGGCATCGAGTTCTACGGGAATGTCAGAGACAAAGTGGATCTCACCAGGCAGGAGCGCAAGTTCCTCAGCGATCACGGCATAGCTGCTTTCATTCCGCTTGCTGCCGATATTCGTGTCGAAGTAGTTTGAGATGAATTGGGTCAGATCGCCGACGTCGGTGTATTTGAACAGAAGTTGTTGCGCCTGCACGCTGCCTGACGAAAATATCGCGATCGTTTTCCCGGCAGCTTTCCACCGTTTCAACGCGTCGGGCACATCATTAAAAACCGGTGAAACTATCTCGCCTTTCTCATAGCCCGCCCGCCAGATCATTCCCTGGATCGCTTTTAGCGGTGTTGATTTGCGATCCTGATCGATCAGGAATTTTAGATAGTCGGAAACAGAATTCGCTGATTCCGGGCGAAACTCCCGATCATATCCGCTCTCGGTCTCATGTTCCTGGACAAGCTGTTCGATCTCGAATTTAAGATCGCTCAAATTATCGAGAACAAACCCCGGCACACGCGCTCTCGCGTAAGGAAAGAGCGTTTTATGCACAAAGCTGATCGGCGTTGTCGTGCCTTCGATGTCGAGAAGGATGGCTTTCATAGGTCATTGCCGCAAAAATGCACAAGACGCGCAAATGGAATATCTTTCTTTGCGCATCTTGAGCCTTTTTGCGGTTATCCATTCACACGGCCGGCGGTATATGGCTTGGGCCAAAGCAGACCGGCTCGTATCCAGCGTCCACGCCGGAATTTGTGTAATGCGGCATCCAGCCCGATGCATCCTTGAACAAGCGGATCGCTCGCACTGTTCTATCACCGCAAAGGTTAAACCAATGTCGGGCACCGCTCGGTACCGAGATCAGATCACCCGCTTCCATTTCTATCGAAACGACATCGCCGCCTTCAGGGGCAATATGAAACAGGCCGTGGCCTTTTACAATGAACCGGACCTCGTCCTCGGCGTGCCAATGTTCCTTATTAAATTTGTCCAACATCTCATCAAGCCCCGGCGTGGTCGGGACAATGTTGATGACATCCGCTGTCACGTATCCGCCTTTTAGTTTCAATGCTTCGATCTCGTCGGCGTAACCGTCAAGGATCTCCTGATCGCTCGCGTCCGCGGAAATCTGTTTCAGATTTTCCCAGCGTTCGTAAGCGACACCGATGGTACCGAGAAAGGTTTCGATCTCAGAGACGGACTTCAGCGTTAGATCTTTATCTGGAATGTTTACAACTGCCATAGCTTTAGCTAGATTGGAACTGCGAATTAAGGCCCATTCGCTCGATTATTCGGTAATTGAATGTAACCTTCTGAAAAGAATCGGCGGCTCGAATGGACCGCCTTTTCTTTCTTCGCGGGGGCACACTCCCTACCGGTCGTGTTTCTGCCTATTTTAGCTGCCGGCCGATAACTTCAAAGAGAAATTCGAATATTTCAACGTGTCTTCTGGCCTCGGCTACGCTTTCGCCCCAGGTGTATAGGCCGTGCCGTCTTAAATAGACGCCGTGGATTCCGTCGTTGTCGCGGATGACGTTCTCCAGCACATGCGACAGGGCAATGTAGTCCTGCGAATTTTCGATGATCGGGACCCGCTCGTGATGCTCATGCGTATTTACACCGGCAAGGCCTTTGAGCATTTCATAGCCATTGATCTCGATCGTGCCCTGCTCGAAAAAGTGGTCTGAAAGTATCGTGCCCCAGACCGAATGCGTGTGCAGGATAGACCGCGCCTTTGGCATAAAGCGATATATCGCCAAATGCAAAAGCGTTTCGGCCGACGGTTTGCCAAAGCCCTGCAATATCTCGGCATCGTCGTCCAACTCCAGGAAATTTGTTTCATCGAGATTCCCTTTCTCGATTCCGCTTGCTGTAACGCAAATGCGAAGCGGTTTCCGGGCAAGGAGCATGCTGAAATTCCCGCTCGTCCCCAGCACCCAGCCGCGGCGATAGAATTCGCGGCCGGCTTCGGCAAGCCCGATAGTTGATGCAGAGATACTTGGTTTTCCCGCCATTCTATTCTTCGACTTCGCGGAGTTTTTCGAGGACCGAAAGATCTTCGAGTGTCGTTACATCGCCCGCAACCTTCCCGCCTGTCGCTACTTCGCGAAGCAGACGCCGCATTATCTTGCCCGAACGTGTTTTAGGCAAAGCATCCGTAAACCGGATATCGTCCGGCTTTGCCAATGCCCCGATCTCTTTTGCAACGTGGGCGCGGAGTTCGTTTTTCAACTCATCGCTGCCCTTGCGCCCGCCTTCGAGTGTAACAAATGCGGCAATGGCCTGTCCTTTCAAGTCGTCCGGCCGTCCGACTACCGCGGCCTCGGCAACGGAATCATGCGAGACAAGTGCCGATTCGACCTCAGCGGTACCCAACCGATGGCCGCTTACGTTTATCACATCATCGACGCGGCCCATTATCCAAAAATAGCCGCGTTCATCGCGCCGCGCACCATCGCCGGCAAAATAGAATCCCGGGATCTCAGACCAATAGGCCTGCTTGTACCGTTCGTCGTCACCCCAAACCGTCCGCAGCATTGACGGCCACGGATATTTGGCAACAAGATATCCGCCTTCGTTTACGCCGACAGGCTTGCCTGTTTTGGTAACGATGTCCAGCAGAATGCCCGGCAGCGGCCTGGTCGCCGTTCCGGGAACGGTTGGTGTGGCACCCGGCAGCGGCGAGATCATTATCGTGCCTGTTTCAGTTTGCCACCACGTATCCACGATAGGGCATTTCCCCTTTCCGATAACCTCGTGGTACCAGATCCACGCTTCCGGGTTGATAGGCTCGCCGACCGTTCCGAGCAGCCTAAGCGATGAAAGATCGTGTTTTAGCGGATATTGTTCACCCCATTTAATAAACGCTCGGATCGCGGTCGGCGCGGTGTAGAAGATCGTAATTCTATTTCGTTCAATGATATCCCAAAACCGGTCGAGGTCCGGAAAGTTCGGAGCGCCTTCATACATAAAAACCGTCGCGCCGTTTGTCAGCGGGCCGTAAACAACATAGCTGTGCCCGGTCACCCATCCGATATCGGCCGTACACCAATAAACATCATCATCCTTTAGGTCAAAGACCAATTTTGTGGTCCAGGCCGCCTGTGTAAGATAGCCGCCGGTTGTGTGCAGAATGCCCTTCGGTTTGCCGGTTGTGCCGGACGTGTAGAGGATATAAAGCGGCGTCTCCGAATCAAGCGGCTCAGCCGGGCAATCGGCATCGACAGTTTCCATCAATTGATGCCACCAATGGTCGCGTCCCGCCCGCATTCTTATTTCGGAGCCTGTGCGGCGAAAAACGATGATATTCTCGACCATCGGCGTTTGTGCGGCGGCTTCATCGACTATCGATTTCAGCTTTATTTCCGACCCGCGGCGATAGGCACCGTCGGCCGTGATTATCAATTTGCATCCACCGTCGATCACTCGGTCGCGGATCGCATCGGCAGAAAACCCGCCGAAGACAACGGTGTGTGCGGCGCCGATCCGGGCACAGGCCAGCATCGCTATCGCAAGCTCAGGCACCATAGGCATATACAGTGCCACGCGGTCGCCCGTTTTTACACCGACCTTTTTCAAGACGTTTGCGAACCGGCAAACTTCACGGTGAAGCTGCAAATAGGTCAGTGTGCGCTGTTCGCCCGGCTCGCCTTCCCAGATAAAGGCCGCTTTGTTCTTTCGCCAGGTCGTAAGGTGCCGGTCCAGGCAGTTGTACGAAACATTTATCTTGCCGCCCACGAACCATTTTGCGAATGGCTCGTTCCACTCAAGCACCCTGTCCCATTTCTTGAACCAATGAAGCTCTTCGGCCTGTTTTGCCCAGAATGCCTCCGGGTCGGCCTCGGCCTCGGCATAGAGCCGCTCGTATTCCTCAAAACTCTTGATATGCGCGTTTGCCGAGAACGAGGCGGGCGGCGGAAAAAGTCGTGATTCGTTAAGGACGGATTCTATCGCGGTGCTTTCAGGCATAGGCTTAGATTATAGGATATGCACGCGAAAATTCTGAACCGGCCCTACTTCGTTACACCGCCCGCTATTGCGGCATCCGAACGCAGCAGCGACATGAGGCTCTGAGCGTAGTACAAAAACGATTTACTTAAGAATTTGGGTTTTCCCGCAAGATGCGTGTAGAATCACTTCGAGTCCTTTTCTAAGAATCCGTTTAGCAGAATTCGATAGCCTATGTCCTTGCTCGAAATGAGGAGCATCGTCAAAGAGTTCCCGGGTGTCCGGGCGCTGGATGGTGTGAGCTTCACGCTCGAGGCCGGTGAGTTTCATTCGCTCGTTGGCGAGAATGGCGCGGGCAAATCGACGCTGATGAAGGTGCTCTCCGGCGTCTATCCCGC
>CAUJFK010000188.1 GCA_963169175.1 Acidobacteriota bacterium
ACACGTTGCCGCGAGCTGTTTTTGGCACAGCCTGGTTGGCATTGACGCGAACGGGAAAGCTACGACAAAGGTTCTCGGTTGGGCCGACACCCGAAGCCGCGATGCCGTTGCGGTGCTAAGGAAAAAATTCGATGAGAACGAAGTTCACAACCGCACCGGTGCCCGATTCCATTCCAGCTATTGGCCCGCAAAGCTTTTGTGGCTAAAAGGCAGAAACACGACCGGTAGGGAGTGTGCCCCTTTCGCTGATACGAAGGTTTGGCTGTCCTTGAGCGACTACATCCTTCTCAAAATAACCGATAAACTTGCCACCTCAGTCTCAATGGCATCCGCGACCGGTATCTTCGATATCAGAAAGTGCGAATGGGATAAAGACCTTATTAAATTTCTGAAACTTAAGCCCGCGAACTTTCCGCCGATATCCGCCGACTACGCGACATATAATTTAAACACAAAATTCGCCAAACGCTGGCCGAGGTTGGCTGATTCGCAATGGTTTCCCGCCATCGGCGACGGTGCTGCCAACAATATCGGCGCAGGCTGCGTTACGAAAAGCAAGGCGGCCTTGATGATCGGCACATCGGGCGCGATGCGCGTCGCTTATAAAGGCGAGCCGCCCGCTAGGATCCCGTCCGGTTTGTGGTGCTATCGCATCGACCGGAAACGCGTCGTTATCGGCGGAGCATTGAGCGACGGCGGCGGGCTTTATCAATGGCTCAAGGACAATTTGCGTCTTTTGGCCGATGACGATAAGACCGAAGCCGAGATAGCAAAACGCCCGCCCGCCGGCCACGGACTGATATTTCTGCCGTTTCTCGCCGGTGAGCGCAGCACCGGCTATCACGAAAATGCAACCGGCGCCATCCTCGGCCTGCGCTCCGCTACCGACACGATCGACATAGTCCAGGCAGCACTCGAATCCGTCGCCTACCGCTTCGCCGAAATCTTCGACCAGCTAAACAGCGTCATCAAGGTCCGTGAAATAATTGCCTCCGGCGGAGCCCTGCGCCAATCGCCCATCTGGACCCAAATAATCGCCGACGTCCTCGGCCGCGACCTCTCGCTCCCCGACACCCGCGAAGCATCTTCCCGCGGCGCTTGCTTGCTTGCACTCGAAACAATCGGCAGGAAGCTGAGACCTGTCACGAATAAGCCGAAACGATTTGTTGCGAACCAGCGGAATACGAAAATTTATAAAAACGAACAGATACTTGGCGAAAAGTACTACGATAAGCTGTTTGCTCCGTTTAGGATACGTCCGCTCCGAGGTGCAAAACCAAAAGCCGGGATCAACTTTGACCGCATAAGCGAACTAATTAGTTTCGCAGAAGGAGATTGGCACAAATAGACGTTAGTCAATCTATTCGGCCAATTCTACCGATTTGAATATGACTTTGCCGTGCCGAACCACAAACTTAACGGGAATTTTAGGATTATTAATGTCTTTTCCGCCACTTGCATGCCATTTATTTTCCCAAGCAGAAAAATATGGTTCGAGGTCGGAAGGGGTAAGTAGATAAATTGCCTTTAATTCGATCCCTTCATAAATTGCAAACAGCCAATCCACTAGCCGATATTTTCCGATAATAACCGGGTTCATATGGTGGTGAGTGGAGAAACTTGAAGTAAGATTTTTATTAACCGATTTAAGTTCGTACTCCCTTCCTGATTCATCAGCGGCGTCGTTTCCTTCGCGACCTGGAAGTATTTTCAAGCCACTGATCAGCAGTACTTGCAATAACTTACCGCCGTTGTCCTGAAAGATATCTCCGATTCCGTGTTTTTCCGCCAATTGCTGGTAGAGGCGAATGTGGATAAATAACTTTTCAAGGACCTCCGAATCGGTTAAATTCTCGCTATATTCATCAACAAGATCGCCGATTGAGCAACCGAGCGCGGCGGCGAGCTTCTCCATTCCATCGATGGAGATATTACGCTCGGCTCGCTCTACAGAGCCAACATACGTTCTGTGCAAGCCAGCAAGGTCAGCTAAATCCTCTTGCGAAAGCTTCAATTCGGCTCGCCTTTTTCGTAAACTTTTCGCAAATGTTGTTCTGGCTTTTGAAGGTTCTTTCGACACGGTATAAACTTACGGAGAAGAACACTATAAATCTACAGCCTATAAGTAGCTTCAATTGATCAATGTATTCTACGCCGGCATATATTACAGAGTTTGGAACAGCATTCTGTGGTGATTCTAGAACGCTACTAGGCGAGCTTCCCGACGATTCGATTGACTTGGTGATAACAAGCCCGCCGTTTGCGCTGCTGCGTCAGAAAGATTACGGCAACATGGAGCAACAGGAGTACGTCTCCTGGTTCGCGACTTTTGCAACAATAGTTCTTCGGAAACTAAAGCCGACGGGCAGTTTCGTTATTGATTTGGGGGGCGCTTATGAACGCGGATTGCCCCGAAGAAGCTTATACAACTTCCGCTTACTCATTCATTTATGCGACAAAGTAGGATTCAGCTTTGCTGAGGATTTTTACTGGCACAATCCGGCAAAGCTTCCGAGTCCAATTGAGTGGGTGAACAAAAGGAAGATTAGAGTTAAGGATTCAGTAAATACGATTTGGTGGCTCAGCAAGGAACCATTTCCGAAAGCCGATGTTCGAAATGTTCTGACGGAGTATAGTGCGCGAATGAAGAAACTGTTGGAGGATCCGGAGAAGTTTTACAGACCGAAAGACCGACCGTCGGGCCATAATATCGGTACCGGCTTTTCAAATGACAACGGAGGTGCAATACCATCTAACTTGCTTCAAATATCTAATACGGAATCGAATAGTTCGTACATGCGCGCATGCAGTTTGGTTGGCGAACGCCAACATCCGGCGAGGTTTCCTGCGAAGGTGCCAGAGTTTTTTGTTAAGTTTCTAACTGAGCCGAACGATCTTATCGTTGATATTTTTGCGGGATCGAATACCAGTGGATTTGTGGCAGAGTCTTTGGGCAGACGATGGTACTCATTTGAGGAGAGGCTTTCGTATGTTGCGACTTCCGCATTTCGGTTTGCTCATGGAGGAGATGAACCAAGCATTAAGAATCTCTATGAGCAGATCATGACCGGAAATTCTGTAGATCTGAGGAAATTCATAAAACAAAACAGGCTTTTTCAAGCCGCATAGGAAAAGGTTTTTAGAATCATGACCACAGCAGCCAAAATGAAACGAACAACCGACATCGACCAGCTTTCTATTAACACTATCCGCACGCTTTCGCTTGATGCGATACAGAAGGCGAACTCCGGGCACCCCGGGCTGCCGTTGGGGATGGCCCCGGCGGCTTATGTGCTTTGGACCAAGTTTTTAAGGCACAATCCGAAGAATCCGAAGTGGTTTAACCGCGATCGGTTTTTGCTGAGCGCCGGGCATGGGTCGATGCTGCTTTATTCGCTGCTTCATTTGACGGGCTACGGCCTTTCGATGGACGAGATCAAGCATTTTCGCCAGCTCCATTCAAAGACGCCGGGGCATCCGGAAAATCTTCTGACGCCGGGTGTTGAGATAACGACCGGGCCGCTGGGCCAGGGATTTGCGAACGGCGTCGGGATGGGAATTGCGCAGAAGCATCTCGAGGCGATGTTCAACCGACCGGGCCATAACATCATTGATCACTTCATTTACTGCATTTGCTCGGATGGCGATCTGATGGAAGGCGTGAGTTACGAATCGGCATCGCTTGCGGGACATTTGAAGCTCGACAACCTGATCTATCTCTATGATGACAATCAGGTCACGATCGACGGCCCGACGAGTTTGGCGTTTACTGAAGACGTGACAATGCGATTCGAAGCGGCTGGTTGGGAGGTGACATCGGTCGAAGACGGCAACGACCTGTTTGCCATCGAAAGCGCGATCCGCGCGGCGCGTAAAAGCACAGGCAAGCCAAAGCTGATCCGCATAAAGACGATTATCGGTTTTGGAATGCCGAAACAGGGAACGAACAAAGCGCACTCCGACGCACCCGGCCCTGAGGCCGTTAAGGAAACAAAACGCAATCTCGATTGGCCGGAGAACAAGAGCTTTTTTGTACCGAAAGAAGTTCTTTCGCACTTCCGCCAGGCCGTAAAGAACGGCGCCCGTTTTGAAAAAGATTGGGAAGCGGCGGTGAAAGTTTATACAAAGAAGTATCCCGAAATGGGCAAAACCTTGAGCGAAACCCGCAGCGGCAAACTGCCTGAAGGTTGGGAGAAGTCGCTGCCAACATTTGATAATGTCGAGGCAAAAGCTACGCGTGCTTATTCCGGCGAGGTGATCAACGCAATCGCCGACACGATACCGCAATTGATCGGCGGTTCGGGCGATTTGACGCCTTCGAACAACACTTATATCAAATCGTCGTCAAATTTTGAGCCGGGCCGATACGCGAACCGCAACATCCATTTCGGCATACGCGAACACGCGATGGGTTCGACGATGAATGGGATGGCCCTGTACGGCAGCCTTATTCCATTTGGCGGCACGTTCCAGACGTTTTCAGATTATATGCGCCCGGCGATAAGGCTTGCGGCATTGTCGCATATTCAGGTGCTGTTTGTTTTCACGCACGATTCGATCGGCCTTGGCGAAGACGGCCCGACGCATCAATCCGTCGAACATTTGGCGGCATTGCGTGCGATCCCGAATCTCGCCGTCATCCGCCCGTGCGACGCACACGAAACCCGCGAAGCCTGGCGTGCCGCTTTGCTGCGGACCGACGGCCCGACATCGTTCGCATTCTCGCGTCAAAAGGTAGCGGTGATCGACCGCAAGAAATTCGCCGATGCTCGCGGACTGCACAAAGGCGCGTATGTTCTCGCTGAAGCCGAAGACCGCAGGGGCAAAAGATCCGACCCGCAGCTTATCCTCATCGCCACCGGCTCCGAAGTCGGCCTCGCTATGGAAGCCCGCGAAAAACTAAACGCAACAGGCACGCCAACCCGCGTCGTCTCAATGCCCTGCTGGGAATTCTTCGACGCACAATCGGCCAAGTACAAAGAGTCCGTCCTGCCCGCCAAAGTAACTGCCCGCCTCTCCATCGAAGCCGGCGTCTCCCTCGGCTGGGCCAAATACACCGGCGACCACGGCGACACCCTAAGCGTAGATCGCTTCGGCGCCTCCGCCCCCGCAGAAGATGTGTTCCGCGATTATGGATTTACGGTTGAGAATGTCATCAAGAAGGCGAAACGGCAACTTTAGGACTGTGACGGGTAGGCTTTGTCGCGCCTCGATAAAGGTTACAGCCAGACGACAACTTCGTAATGAATGTCTGCCGCGAATTGGACGTAGCAGTCTTGGCCAACAACAATCATTTCGCGCAGGACGATAATCCGTTGCAGCCGCAGGTTCGGACAAACGGGATTTTATATCTTCCGGCGAAGGTTATAAGAAACACAAAGCGGTTGGTAGTTTCACCGTAATCGATGATAATTAACTGAAATGACGAATATTGAGGTTCTAAGCGGCGATTGCTTGTCTATCTTACCTGGACTGGAGGCAGAAACAGTCCAGTGTTGTGTTACCTCTCCGCCGTACTGGTGCCAGCGAGATTATGATCGTCTAGCAACAACGGGGAAATTGCGGAATAGTTGATGATTCAGGTTGTTGAAACATGAAAGTAATTCCGCATAGAAATCAACTGATGCGACCGACCGTTGACGCAGTTGCTTCACTTGGCGGTTCGGCGTCCGTTGATGAAATTGTGGAGACAGTAATCAGTCTTCTGTCGATTCCGGACGACTTAGTCAACAAACCATACATTACGAAAAGAGGAAATGAAGACGGCCGCACTCAACTTGAATATGAACTTGCGTGGGCTCGAACGGTTTTAAAACAGCTAGGAGTTCTCGAAAACTCTAGGAGAGGTGTTTGGGTTCTAACTGGCAAGGAGTTCCACGATGATTTAGGCGAACTTTCAGTGAGCGTCGAGCCTTCAGCTTTCAGTGATTGGCGCGAGCGGATGAACCAATTCCTCGTCGAAACATTATCGCCGTCAGCTTTTGAGCGGCTGATTCAACGAATGCTTCGCGAGACGGGTTTCACGCAAGTTGAGGTTACTGGACGAACGGGTGATGGTGGGATTGACGGAAGAGGGATCGCTAAGATTAATGGAATACTGAGTTTTCGAGTTGTCTTTCAATGCAAGCGATATCGCGGTTCGGTTAGTTCCAGCGAAATACGGGACTTTCGAGGAGCGATGCAAGGGCGCGCGGATAAGGGATTATTTATAACTACTGGATATTTCACCCGGGGAGCAACTCAAGAAGCGACCCGGGACGGTGCTATCGCGATCGACATTGTGGATGGCGAAAAACTTGCGGAGAAACTAAAGGAGCTATCCCTTGGCGTGAAAGTTGAAAGAGTCGAAAATATAACGATTGATGAAGAATGGTTCCATTCAATCTAAGGAAATGTCGATTGCTGGCACATGTGCGATGTGTGGCGCATCGCAAGGTGAATTGTGGGAGACTTGCCCAACTCGATACGCGAAGCTAAGTTTGTGCCGGCGAATGGGCGACTACTCGCATATTTGGACGCTTTGTGACGAATGCCGCGAAGGTTTGCTTGGACTCGCTCGCAGGAATGCTAATAAAAGTCGGGTCTCAGATATTAACTCATCGCGACAGGGCTAATCTTAAACCCAATCAATATCTGCTTGAAACGATTGAACGCCTTCCGGCATTTGCGCGCGATATTTCGAAGGAGACGAAAGCCCAAGTCCTTGAGCGAAATGGTTATACGTGTCAAATGTGTGGATTCGGCGCTGGCGATCCAGACCCCTTTGGCGGTAACCGAACTGTTCGGCTTACGATGGGCCACATTCTTGATAAGTCAAAGGGCGGTAATGATTCTGCAAACAATCTAAGAGCGGTGTGTACCAATTGCAACGAAGGCCTGCAGAATACCGCACCACCGAAGCCCGACAGCATACATCTTAAATCTCAAGTCAGACGGGCAACCGTTGAAGATCAAAAATTTGTTCTCGACTGGCTTCTGCAGAAATTCAATCTTGAGGTGGTACCGAAAGGAAAACCAACATAGCAACGAATTGATCGCTCGTATTCAAACACGTTCTCTCCTTTTTGCGCGGCGGCGTCAAGCTAAACCTGCAAATAGACAATTCGGCCCGGGTGAAAGCGTCGGATGAGAAGATGAAGGTAATGGATAGATTTCTCCCAATATCAGGGAAAATCTGGCAGCCAGTTCCATACGGCGGCTTGACCGCTGATTTCGGGGAGATAGGCGCCGTCTTGTTTGTCGGTTCGGACATATTTGCATAGGAAATCGACGACCCGTCGGCGTGTTTGTTGTTTGCCGATGGCGACCTCACGTTCGACACGCCAGACGGCTCCCTCGGCTTTATTAAGTGCTCCGTGACGGCCGTGTTCGCCTAAAAGCCGAATGGCCTTTTCGATAGAAATACTGTCGCCGCGATGGAGCAGGTATGGAAGCGTGAATGCTCCGCCAAGCCTCTTGACAAGATCGTCATACGGCGATCGCAACTCACCGGTCAACAGATCGAAAGCGACAAAAGGCTCGTGAGCAAGTTTGTACCTTGTTCCGTGCGCCTGCATCAGCCATTCGCCGGCAAGGCGTTCGCCTTCTTTGAGAACTGAGCGGAAACGTCCTTCATTTGCGAACACCCAATTTGAAAATTCCCAATGCTGTCGTCGCGGCGAGGTCGAAGCCGGATAGCCCGCACGAACAAGCGGATATAGAACTCCGCCGAGCAGCCCGACTCCGACATTGGAGCCGTCCAGCTTTTCCTGAACAAATACTTCGTCAAACCGGTCACGCCGCCGGACCGTGGCGATGCGCTCCTGGCCGGCATTTGCGGAATAGTCCCGTTCGCCCAGCCGCGAGCCGGACAAATGCGGGATGCTGCCGTAATTTTTGTATCCGAATGGCTTGATCCGTTCCATTTTTCCAGTCGTTCAAACTCACTTTCCGCGTTCATATACCTGTCGCCTGTGGCCAACCTTGACGACGACAACTATCAATCGCGCATCTTCGATCGAGTAGAGGATCCGATAGTCGTCTTGCCGGAGCCTGTATCGTTCCTGGCCAGATAGTTTTTGACTGCCTATGGGCCGTGGTTCGTGGGCCAACGCTTTGGTTTTTCGGAGTATCCGAGCGACGTCTTTTTTGGGGATCGGTTTTAGGCTTCGATAAAATGCTTCGGTGTAAAGGATGTTATATTTTGCCATCCGCCTTTAATCTCGCTAGTAATTCTTCATAAGTCATCAGCGGTTCGTTGGCTCTTTCCTCAAAGGCGGCCAGGTCTTCTTCATCCTCGCTTAGGGTTGCGATAAGGGCGTCGTTAACGATGTCTGAAATGCTCTGGTCTGTTACCGCGGCTTTCAATTTGATCGCCTGATGGATATCGGGTCGAATATAGACGGTGGCGCGTTTTAGTTGGGTTGCCATGATTGCATTTTAGCGTTATGACGTTATAACGTCAAGACGTTTTGATTGCACAATTCTTCTATGATAAACTTTGAGCGAACTTTTCGAACTCAATGAAGAACCTTAAAACTCCATGTTTATTGCTCGACATTGCCCGCGTTCGCCGGAATGCGGAGCGGATGAGCGATGTTGCAAAACGCAACGGCGTTCGCCTGCGGCCGCATGTTAAGACGCATAAGTGTGTGGAGGTTGCGCGGCTGGAGACGGCTGGGCATGCTGGGGCGATAACGGTTTCGACATTGGCCGAAGCGAGGGCGTTTGCACGGGCCGGGTTTTCGGACATTACTTATGCCGTGCCGATCGAACGTGGGAAATTTGCGGATGCGATCGAGATCGCGCGGCTTGGCGGGATAAGGCTGAATCTGCTGACGGACGATGCGGAAACGGTGAAGGCGCTGGATGCGGCGGCGGTCGATGCGGGCTTGCAATTCGATGTGTTTGTGAAGATCGATTGCGGTACGCATCGGGTCGGGGTTGAGACGCACGCGGCGGAGGCGGTGGAGATACCGCGATCGATAACAAACAGCCGCAAACTAAAGTTTGCGGGACTGCTTACGCATGCGGGGCATTCTTATAATGCGAGGTCGAAAGACGAGATTCTTTTGGCGGCACGGCATGAGCGGGATTCGATGGTCGGGTTGGCCGAACGATTAAGAAGCCAAAGCATCGAGGTGCCGACGGTCAGCATTGGTTCGACGCCGACTATGTCAACGATCGATAATCTCGATGGTATCGACGAGATCCGGCCCGGCAATTACATTTTCTTTGATAACTTTCAGGCGACGCTGGGCAGTTGCTTGTTCGCGGATACTGCCTTGACCGTGCTCACGGCCGTCATCCACAAAGACCACACACGCAGAAGGATCGTCGTGGACGCCGGTGCGGTTGCGTTATCAAAAGATCGTGGCCCGGTCGGGATCGATCCGTCGTGCGGCTACGGTCGCGTTCTCGATATCGAAGGAAACGAAACCGGAATGCGTGTCACTGGCTTGTCGCAGGAACACGGTGAGATCGATGCCGGCGAAAGCGGCGCATTTGATAAATTAAAAGTCGGCGACCGGCTGCGTATTCTTGCAAATCACTCCTGCCTTACCGCCGCCCAACATTCGCATTACAATGTCATCGAGGACGGACAGATCATCGATCGCTGGGAAATTCATCGCGGCTGGTGATATGACGATGCAGAAGCCCGCACGTTAGTAAGGGCAGAATATTCAACGCTGCGTAATCTTTGCTAACGCAATCAAACGCAGAGCAACAAACTAAAGTTTGTTGGACAGTTTCTGCGGAAGCCCGCACGTTAATAAGGGCGTAATATTCAACGCCGCGTAACAAGACATTTGGTAACGGTACCATGTGCAGAGCAACAAACTAAAGCTTGTTGGACAGTCCCGATCAAGGATCAAACAAGTCAATGAGATCAATAGAGGGATTTGATCGCATTGCGCAAGCGACTGACCACGTCTTTCTCGGGCGGCGTGTTCGCCGGATACATTGCATTCGTGTTGAACACAATGATGGAGGCCTGTTTTGTTGCGGGTTCGAAATCGATGTAGCTGATAAAGCCGTTCTGGTCGCCGCCGTGGCCGAGGAGTGTTCTGCCGTCGCGGCGGTTTAGGAAATAGATCAGGCCGATGTCGGTCGTAAAACCGCTGTTGCCGTTGGCATCGACGGGTGTTGGAAGCTGTGGGCGCCACATTTCTTCGAGGCTTGAGCGTTTGAGGATCTGATCGTAGGGAACTTGGTCGGATCGACATTCCGCACTCCGCATTCCGCCGTCCGCAGTTGTAAGAGGCCGGTCGCTTTTCACCACCCCGTCAGCCGAAGCGGCTGCCACCCCTCCTAAGACAGGAGGGGAGCCGGAACTGCCGGTCAGAAAATTGAGATACTTGACCATGTCCGAGATCGGCGAATTCAGGCCGCTGTTTGAGACGGTAATGCCGGTGTTTGCGTCGAAGCGGCCGGTCGTGCGTTTGCCGTTTTCAATATAGTAGCTCTGCGAGCGGCGGTGGAGCAGATATGGCGGCGTTGTGTCGAAATAGCTGTGATACATCCCAAGTGGTTTGAGAATGTTCTTATCGACATAGAGCTCGTAATCTTCCCCGCTCAGCTTTTCGATAATTCTCCCGAGGAAAATGATGCCCGGATTTGAATAACTGAACTTGCTGCCCGGTTTGAACAATATCTCGGTGAACGGGAACATCGCGACAAGCTGCGAATATTCGGTCGGCTCAAACGGCTCCCAATCTTCGCCTTTGTTCCACGGCCATGTCGGATTGCGAAAACCTGCCGAGTGCGTCATCAGATGGCGGATCGTTATATCGTCCATCGAACCGAACTTGTTATGGACCGCTCGCAATTCGGGCAGATATTTCGTAACCGGATCGTCCAATTTCAACAGCCCGCGGTCGCGCAATTGCATTATCGCAATGCCTGTAAACGGCTTTGTGTTCGACGCCCAGTGATAGATCGTGTCGGCACCGACAGGCTGCTTTTTCTCTAGATTTGCCGAGCCGTAATGAACCTCAGCAACAGTTTTACCATCTTTCAAGAATACGAAACTGCTTCCGACAATGCCGGCATCTTTGACCTCTTTTAAGTATGTTTCTTTGAATTTTGTGAATTTTGTCTCGGGCACGGCGGTTTGGGCATGTATTGCGATCAAACAGGTGAAAAACAACAACAAAAGAGCGGCGATCCACGCGTATCTCATCTGGTTACCTCAACGGCTTGCTTAGATTTGGCTTTGTCGATAATAATTATCGGCTTCAGCTTTTACAAATCTTATGTCATGGTTTCACCTTGTTTTCGGCGTCGTCCTGTTCTTTGTTTTCACGACGACCGGCAGCTACATGCGCGCCGATTTTCCGGACAAAGAAGCGATCCCGCAGGAACTACGCATTTTGATGCGGTCGCGGCACATATACATCCTGTTTTCGGCGCTAATTCATTTAGCTCTCGGTTCCTATTTTCGCTTCAGTCTCGCATCGTGGCGAAAAGCCTTTCAGCTTTTTGGCTCGATCGCGTTAACGGTTTCAAGCGGCTTGCTGGTTTGGGCATTCGTAAGCGAAATCTATAATGTTAGACACTTTTCCGAGATAAGCCGGTTTGGGATCTACACATCGCTTGCCGGAATAATTTTACACATAATTGGCGGTTTTGGGCGGAAACAGGATCGATAGTTGTCGCGGTTCGGGCGCATCAAATGGCACACCCGTTACCGCTCGTGTTTCAGCCTGTAATACAATGTAGTTTTATGAGCCTTTACGAAGAATTATCAGAAACCCAGCAGTTTGCCTGTCGCGTTATCGCGGACCACGCACGGGCGACGGCGTTTGCTATTTCAGACGGGATATTGCCCGG
>CAUJFK010000189.1 GCA_963169175.1 Acidobacteriota bacterium
GATAATGCCGGGCGCACAGTGGGATCACGTTGGCGACTGAGAACTGCTGGCTTACGGCAAATATTAAGAACAGCTAACAGCGGTCAGCTTTTAGCGATCAGCCGGATTGGGACAACGCTCTCAAAATATAAGACGGCGCGACACGTATAGAATGTCGCTAGTTTCGACCCGGCGTGGTAAAATTCCTGCAGATCAAGTCCCGGATTCTTAGCGAAGGAGTAGTTTAATGAAGATCGCATTGAACGGCGCCACAACCATGCATGCCGACCTTTTGACGGATATCAAGGCCGCATCTGCGGCTGGTTTCGATCTGCTCGAGATCTGGTCCGCAAAACTGTACCGATATTTGGAATCGAACACCCCCGCTGACCTAAAGTCCGCACTGGCAGAGCATAACATTGAGCCGTATTCGATAAACTCGATCGAGCACATCACGTTTCGAACGCCTGAGGATCATCAGAAGATCACGGCAGAGTGTGAAACGCTATCAAAGATCGCGGGCGAGATCGGGTGCCCTTATATCGTCGTCGTCCCCGGCCTGATGCCGGAGAACGGAACTCGGGAACCGGTGATCGAAGAATCTGTGCGGGTGCTGAACGAATTGGCGGATATCGCCGATAATTATTGCGTTTCACTCGCGTTCGAGTTTCTTGGCCAGACAAATTGTTCAGTGCAGACGCTCGATCTGTGCAACGAGATCGTTGAAAAGGTAGGCCGCGATAGCGTAGGGAACGTGCTCGACACATTCCATTTTTATGCCGGAAACTCGAGCTATGAAGCGATCGATTCGATGCGGCCTGAAAAGCTCTTTATCTTCCACATCAACGACGCCGAAGATCTGCCGAAGGAACAACTGACCGACGCTCAAAGGCTTTATCCCGGCACCGGCATCCTGCCCATCCGTGAGATAAAGGAACACTTCGACAAGATCGGCTACGACCGGATGGTCAGCATAGAGATCTTTCGCCCGGAATATTGGGAACAGGACCCGTTCGAGGTCGCACGGAAGGCGAAAGCCGCGACCGAAGAAGTGCTTGGCCTAGGAAAATACGCCGCCGGCGGAAGCTGGTAGGAGATTCACCACAGAGACACAGAGGCACGGAGAAAATCTATTGTAAAACTCTGTGTCTCTGCGTCTCTGTGGTTAAAGCAATATGGACAAAATCAGAGTTGGTATCGTCGGAACAGGCTACATCGGCAATGTTCACGGCAGGATATTTTCGCGTGATGATCGCGTCGAGATAGCAGCGCTCTATGACATCATTCCGGAACGGGCTGAGCAGACGGCCAAAACGATCGGCGGCACGGTTTGCGGCTCGCGCGACGAACTGCTTGAAAATTGTGACGCCGTGCTGGTTTGTGCTCCAAACAAAACGCACAAAGAAATAGCGCTCCACGCCATCGCTGAAGGGAAGCATGTCTTTTGCGAAAAGCCTTTTGCGATCGGCATCGACGATGCCGCTGAATTGCGCGACGCGGCAAACGGCGGCAAAGGTGTTTTCCAGGTTGGCCATAACCGCCGCTATGCACCGGTCTACGCAACGTTGAAGCGCCTGCTTTCAGAGGACAAGGCCCATTCCGCACATATAAAGATGAACCGCGGCGAACTCAAGAATCCGCCGTGGACAGGTGATGTGAATGTCACGGGCGGTTTTCTGTACGAGACCACCATCCATCTTTTCGATATGGCCCGTTTTCAATTCGGAGAGATAGAAGAACTGATCGCGTACGGTTCACAGCACGAGTACCCCGAGATCGACGAATTTTCTATCATCTTTAAATTCAAGAATGGCTTTCACTGCACATTTGCCTCATCTTCTGATGCAAGCTGGCATTTTCCGTTCGAACGCATCGAGGTCTTTTGTCATCACCGCACGATCATGACCGAAGAAATGGAACGGCTCTTTGACTCGCGCGGAATGGATGCGAACTTTGAAACGCTCTCGTTCCACATGACCGAGAAAGAGGAAAAATGGGGCTACGCACAGGAAGACCGGGCATTTATAGATTCGATCCTAAATGGCACTCCGCCGCCGGTCACCGCCGATGACGGGTTCAAGTCGGTGGAGTTGGTCGAATCTGTGTACAAAGCGATCAGGTCCGGCGAGAAGATCCGGTTCTGAGATCGTCATAATTTGAGTAGGCCCCGATCCATCGCCGAAGCACCGGCGGCAATGCCTTCGTGCCCTTTGTGTCTTCAACATCGCGGCCTTTGTGTTGAGAGGTTCTTTCCCTCATTCTCTTGCCAAAAATTGAACTTTCTCTGTTATGATTCGTTAAACGCGGTATGATCGCCGCCACTCAAGCTGCAGCTATGATCCAGTGCACACATTGCGGACAGGGAAATGCGGTAAATAGCCAGTTCTGCCGCTTCTGCGGCCAACGGCTCGTTGGCGGACAGGGCTACGTCCCGCAGGCACAGCAGCAGGATAAACCTTACGCCGCTCCGCGCCCTTATTCGTGGAAAACGGACGAGTATCAAACACAGTCTGAACGCCGTGTCCAGCCGCCCATAGGCACTCAGCCGATGAACCCGCCGTTTCCGACTGCCTATCCGCTTGCTCATCAGGGTGCAGGCTATTATCCCGCGGCGTCGTACCGCTGCCCGAACTGCGGGACCTCGGCCCTGCCGGTCGTGGAACGCCGCATTTCGACCGCCGGCTGGATCACGTTCGCACTCCTGCTTGTGTTTACGTTTATTTTTTTCTGGATCGGACTATTGATCCGAGAGAATGTGACAGTATGCCCCATCTGCCGGGCAACTCTCCATTAGTTTCTAACGATAGTAATATCCTTTCGGATGTTCGATCTTGACGTCCGGGTTGGTGCTTGTGACCTCAACGCGGTGATAGCCTTTTTTCATATGCGTTGAGAGATAGGTAAGCAAAAATTGGCGGTTGAGCAGCATTCGCAGGTCTTTGAAAAAAGGCAGAAAGCTTATTGGGGCCATCGTTCCTTGAAAGAACGCCCGCCCGCCTGTTTCCTCAGTGATGCGGCTAAGCGAACCCTGGGCGTTCAGAACAAGCCTCAGATTGCCGTTTTCTGTTAAGGGTGTCGGAACATAGATCGAAAACACAGCAACCGAACGCCGCTGCGCCCGAAGAATAGCACGATCCAGGTCAATGCTCTGGCCCGGCGATGAACCGCCAAAGCCTTGCGAAACGTCCAACCCGTCCGAAATAAGCAAGATTGCCCGGCGTCCTGCCGGAAGAGCGTCGAAACGATCGAGCGCATCTACCACGCTGTCATACGGGCTTCGTGGGGCGGCAGCAGAACTCGACGAGACTATCCTGAAGGCCTTGGATGCAAGTTCCAGGTCATCGGTAAACTTTTGCCGAACCTGCAAATTTCCGCCTCTTAGGTAGGCAACCATTACGCGCGACCCTTTCGGCAGATGTCGAATGAACTCCGACAGATCCCTGATCTGAAGATTGAATGAAGAGACCAGGTCCTCCTGTACGAGGATCGCGAGTGAAAGAGGCGCGTCGGCAACGCTTCGGATCGATAATATCGTTTGTTCGTCACGGTCCTCGCGAACGGCAAGGCGATCGGCCTGAACGTATTCAGACATCTGGCCTTCGCGAAGCTCCTGTTTCGTAAAGATCGAGATCGGTATCGAAACCGGCCGGACCTTTTGCTTCTGCGGGCCTGTTTCCTCCTGGCCCGCGGCCTGGCCGTGGCCCAAAAGAGCAAACGCCGACACGGCCAATGCCATTATCAAGAGTTTCTTCGTCATATTCGATCTCACGAGCGAAAGTCTATCGAACAAAATGTGCTATTTAATGCATTGCGCACAAAGGGTTAGACTTTCTGATGCCTCTAGATTGAATTAAGTTTACACTGTTTGTAAAGTAAAAACGCATGGATGAGGCAGTATCGAAATACGAGGTCACTGGCCGCGACCTGGCCCGCGGACGAAACCTGAAGATCGCGGCGTGGACGGCCCCGATACTTGTTCCCGCCGTACCCGCGGTCCTATTCACTGTACTTGCCCTTGTTTTTGGTACGACGCCGCCCCTCGCATTTACACTTTTTGTTGTCGGAATGATCCTGGCGGGCATTGGCATGGTGATCGGGCTTTCGCTGATGACATTTTTTATCTACCGGCGGTCGGCCTGGACACAGGAAATGCGCGAGAAGATGGCCGCCGATGGCATCCGCGCGGAGGAGATAGATTGGTTCCGGCATGAGCTTAGGTCAAGTGAAAAGCGGGCGTTAAAAGACATTTCCAAAGCGGACGTGCTTTTGGCTGACGCGTACCGTGAGACGCTTGCTTCACGTTTGACCGCAACCCGAATCGTCAAATCTTCGCGGAAGGAACTCGCCTCAACACAACGCCGGCGCTCAAAACTGAAACAGTTTCGCAGCGAACGGGCCGCGGAGTTTGGCTCGCAGCTTGAAAAAGATTCAGAAAAGATAGGTTCGATCCACGATGAGGCGAAGCTGATGCTTGCCGAATCTGAAGCGCGGCTTCAAATGATCGAAGCGGCCGCCGCCCGTGGCCGTGGCATGGCGGATTCAGAGCTGGCACTCAAAAAATTATCCACACGTTCCGAAAATCTTCCGCTCGCGCTCGAGGAGATGAGGCGAACCGAAGAGATCGCACGAGAAATTGAGCTCGACCTCGAGAAAGCCGAAAGACCGGCTTCCGAGCTTTCAAACGAAGCGCCCGATGAACCGGTCTAAAATTTACGATCTTAAAAATGGCGAGAGAACCGCAAGGCCGTTCCAAGCGCCTGAATTGAACCTGTGCTAAACAGGTGGGCGGCGACCCGTTCCTTTCAGAACGTTATAGCCCCATCCTACGGCGTTCTTCAACATGGAAGAACGGCACCGGACAAGACATTTGCCTCCCTCAATTCAAGTGTTGGCTCAATTATTAATGCGTTGGTGACGAACCTCGCAGTAAGTTCCTTTCGCCGGGAATGATTATACCATCGCGCGAGGGAAGTAAAAAGAAAAAAGTCATAAGTGCCGAACACGGCCCCGGTCAGATCTTCATTTGATTTGTTTCGCGGTTTGGGTTTCGGCTTCGCCACCACGAACGAACACGAAAAAAAACACGAATACTCACGAAACAAAGACGCAGCGAATTTGAACGATGACCGAAAATCGGGCGTCCGTTACGTAGCTATTTTTGGCTTTACATTTGGCGTTTTAGAGATGATTCGAAACTATTGTTCCATCTCAAATTCCTGTTGCGGCATGTCCTTTTGTTTGAGGATCCGATCCAGGTTCTCGCTGCATTCGGAGCTTCGGGAGGCGAGCTGCAGATCGGCTTGGGCGAGTTCGTCCTTGGCCTGATGGAATTCGTCAGCGATATGCAAGGCGGCGAGGATCGCCACCTTTA
>CAUJFK010000190.1 GCA_963169175.1 Acidobacteriota bacterium
TCTAACTGGTATTTTTCATCGAGCGTCTGCCCGATCAGATCGCTGAAGTTCATCACATCCTTCCAGCCTTCCCATCATCCCGGAAAAGCCATCCTGAACCAGGCTCCAAACGTGTCAGTAAGGAAAAAACGACGCAGGAAACAAAACAAACGGCAGCCGAGCCGACACTGGATGTATCCAAAACCTTCCTGGTTGGCCTTGGGGCTAATAGTAGCATTTTAACCGTATCTGTCGGCTGGAAAAAGTTGTCAATCGGTTTTCTGGTTCCAAAGAGTTCTCCGATCGCCGCTCGTCCGCTTCCTCCCTTGCATAGGAGTGCTAAATTGGGCTAACGTGTGAGCATTCAAAGATGCCGGATCGATAAATGTGCCACACATGCAACGGCATTTCAAGTTTCTCACAACCTGTGCTAACATCCTGGTTTGTTGATCGGGAGCAGATTCTACGAAATACGGGCGAATGCGTGCTCGGGAATACAATTACTATGGACAAAACAAAAGCTATCGAATCGGCATTGCTGCAGATCGAAAAGAAATTCGGCAAAGGCTCGATAATGCGGCTCGGCGAAAAGCCGCACGAAGAGGCCGGGGCGATCTCGACAAACTGCCTTAGCCTTGATGCGGCGATCGGCGTCGGCGGGTTGCCGCGCGGACGAATTGTCGAAATATACGGCCCCGAAAGTTCCGGCAAGACCACACTTGCCCTCCAGGTGGTCGCCCAGGCGCAAAAGGCAGGAGGTATTGCGGCCTATATCGACGCTGAGCACGCTATGGATCCGGATTATGCGGGTAAACTCGGCGTCAATATCAACGATCTGCTTATCTCGCAGCCGGATTCGGGCGAGCAGGCACTGGAGATCGCGGAGACGCTCATTCGGTCGAACAGCGTTGACGTGATAGTCATCGATTCGGTCGCGGCACTCGTTCCGCGGGCGGAACTCGACGGTGAAATGGGCGATTCACTTCCCGGACTTCAGGCGCGGCTGATGTCGCAGGCGTTGAGAAAGATCACGGCGATCGTTGCCAATTCGCGCACGACGTTCATCTTTATCAACCAGCTTCGCGAAAAGATCGGTGTTTTCTTTGGCTCGCCGGAAACGACCACTGGCGGCAAAGCCCTTAAATTTTACGCCAGTGTCAGGTTGGATATTCGCCGGATCGGGGCGATCAAGGAAGGCGACCGCGTCGTCGGCAACCGGACGCGTGTGAAGGTTGTGAAAAACAAGTGTGCACCGCCGTTCCGCGAGACGGAATTCGACATTATGTACGGCGAAGGTATTTCGCGCGAGGGTGACCTGCTTGATCTGGCAACGAACAACGACGTTGTCGAGAAGAGCGGGGCGTGGTTCTCATACAAAGGCGAACGACTTGGCCAGGGACGCGAGAACGTAAAGAACCTACTAAAGGAAAAGCCTGAGACACGTGATCGCATAGAACACGATGTGAAACTCGCGTTAGGAATGGCCCCCGCTGAAGCAGACGCCGCCGGCGCATGATCGAATCGCAGTGCAGAGACCCGAATGTAGTAGGGCATTCCACTGCAGAGGC
Source organism: Acidobacteriota bacterium (assembly GCA_963169175.1). Lineage (GTDB taxonomy): Bacteria > Acidobacteriota > Blastocatellia > Pyrinomonadales > Pyrinomonadaceae > OLB17. The sequence goes on from CAUJFK010000190.1 coordinate 1,548, forward strand.
CCGAACGTAAGCGAGGTCGAAATACTCAGTGGCTCGATGGTACCCTACTACGTGCGGGCTTCTGCGAAGAGAATTCTATTTAAAATTACTGCACCGGTTTGAACGTAGCGCCTCCGGGGGACAGCGGCGGCATTCAAACCGGCACGGGCAGGTAACAAACGGATTCGGAAGACAGGGTGACCGATGTAAGGAATCGGTCACCAAACCTCAAGTTACTACCAAGAGACTGGTCTGTCAACCTTTTTTTGTCCGAGACCTCTATCGGACGAGAAATTCGCCCAATGGCGCTCAAAATTTGACATCGCAAACTTGCTTCTTTACACTCTAGAACTTGCCCGGTACAATCTGGGCTGGATCTGGCCAGGTAGCTCAGTTGGTAGAGCACCTGACTGAAAATCAGGGTGTCGGCGGTTCAATTCCGTCCCTGGCCACCAAGATCTTCCTCCCCGAACGATACTTTCCTACACCGGCCTAAGCTCGAACAGATCGGTCAGACCAACATTTCCACCGCACAGGATCAGCACAACATTACTTTGAGGGTCGAAGTGTGCCTTCAGTCGATCCGCTGCCGCAAGTGTGCAGGAACTGGCCGGTTCCGTGAGAACTTTTGAACGTTCGAGCAGGAAGAAAAGTGCGGCGACAGCTTCTGAGTCGTCAACGACCGTAACACTTTCTAAATGCCGCTGAGCCATCGCGAAGGTCAGTTTCCCTGCCGCCGGAGCGCAGAGCGTCCTTGCGATCGATGCAGGACGGGCTAATTCCACGACCTTGCCTGCCTCGAATGCCGCGGCCATACTGTGCGCTCCTCGGGTTTCGACGCCCCAGATCTTAGTATCGGGCTTTTCGGCCTTGATCGCCGCCGCCACGCCCGCCGATAATCCGCCGCCGCCAATGCTTACGATCACGTCCGTCACTTCAGGAACCTCTTCCAGAATTTCCAGTCCGATCGTTCCCTGGCCGGCTATCACGAGCGGATCGTCAAATGGATGAACATAGGCCCAGCCCCGAGTTTCATATCCTTTCGCCGCCTCGAATGCGTCCGCCATTGTCGGATAAAGCCGAACGTCCGCTCCGTAGCGCTTTGTTTCTACCAGGTAGTTTTTCGGCGTATCCCGCGGCATCAGTATCAGAGCCTTGATTCTGAGTGCACGGCTGGCAAAGGCCACCGCCTGAGCATGATTGCCGGCGCTGACGGCAACGACGCCGAGCCCGAGTTGGCCGTGGCCAAGGGTCAGGAGCTTATTGAACGCACCACGAACCTTGAACGCGCCGGTGTGCTGCAAGAGTTCGAGTTTCAGGTAAATGTTCGAGTTGAACCGCTCGCTCAAAGCAGCATCTCGAACCATCGGGGTTCGCCGCACGTACGGCCGGATCCGATCGGCCGCGGCCTCGATGTCAGCCGATCCGAGATCGAAGCCAAAGTTTGATACAGGACCCGGAAATTCAGCTCCCGGAGCTTCAACATTAAATTTTTGCAAACTGGTTAACATTCTTCGCCCCAACTCACCGTTCGGCAGCGGCCGCCAAACCAAGCACAAATAAAAATGCCATCACCACCTATCGAGTGGTAATGACATCGTATGCAAACACGAATATGCGTCATTACCCTGGTCAGGTAATAATGACAATAATTTCGATGATCGCGATCAGAGCGAACGGCCCTAAGCCGGTTGCGATGCTAAACTTTTTTTGATCCTCGCCGCTCATAACGCAATATTTTGCCGAGTTGAAGATTATAACGGATCGTTATAAAAGTCAATAAAGTTTGAAAAGCGCAGTGCGTCGATTTGATATAACTCGCGCCAGCGTTCTCTTAGTGCCCTTTGTGTCTTCCCTTTGCGCCTTTGTGGTGAAAAGCAGAAAGTAACACAAAGGCGCAAAGGGAAGACACGAAGGGCACCATGAGTTCTAGCTGAGTTGGAATTCGAAAACTAGGCGTGCGAGCTTTGTACAAAGTTACGAAGGCCGCCAATCACATCGATAACAAGATGGTGTTCTGGCGTCCTCAAGAATCGGTTAACGCAAAAAGGCCATCCGTATTCGGACAGCCTTTTACTCAAACCTGGTGGAGATGAGGGGGATCGAACCCCTGACCTCGGCATTGCGAACGCCGCGCTCTCCCAGCTGAGCTACATCCCCAAAACAAACGCCATTATGCCACGTTGTGCGGAAAACGCAAGGATTCGGCCCGTATGG
>CAUJFK010000191.1 GCA_963169175.1 Acidobacteriota bacterium
GAACAAGTTGCTCAAAAACTGCGGACAAACAAATCGGCGATCTCCCGCATGGAAAACCACGCCGAAGACATTCGCCTTTCGACACTTCGCAAGTACGCCGAGGCGCTTGGAAAAGAGATTCGTCTTGAGATTACTTAACCCAAACCGCAGAAGGTATGGCATGATCTGACGAGACAAGGGTGGAACACCTGATTACGAGTATTCTGTCATCTAAGGCCTGATGACGAAAACAATTCTATTACTGATGCTCTCGTTTTGCGCGTTCGCCTGCAACGTGCTTGCGCAAACTCCTAGTCTGTTTCCAGTCGAAAAGAATGGTAAGGCCGGTTACATTGATCAAACCGGAAAAGTGGTTATCCCGCTTAAGTTTGATGAAGCTCGCGCTTTTACTGAAGGAGTAGCACCCGTGCGGATAGGCGAAGATTGGGGTTACATTGATAAGACTGGACAGTTTGTCATACGGCCGCAATTCTTCGAGGCACAAAGATTTAGCGAGGGGTTTGCTCAGGTAGGCATTTACTGGCCACGCCGCCAAATAGTCGATTCAACTGTAGGCTATGATGGGTACATCGATAAGAGTGGTCGCGTAATCACTAAGGATAGATTCGGCGTAGCGTTTGATTTTTCCGACGGCTTGGCGGAGATACAAACGGAAGATTACAAGGATGGTTTCATCGATAGGACGGGCAAAATTGTCCTTTACGCCTATACCTACCCGGGGTCTGGATTTCATTACGGACGGGCGATGTTCAAAACCAATAGCAATATGCCCGGTTCACGAGCTGGGTACATCGATAAAACGGGCAAGATCGTCATACCAGCGACTTATCTTTGGGGCAATGAATTTGCGGAAGGTCTCGCGTGCGTCAATGCTGAAAATAGATCGGGTTTTATTGATCCGGATGGTAAAACAGTCGTCGATTTCAAATACGATGGTTGCGGCAGTTTTTCAGAGGGTTTAGCCTCAGTTCTGGTAAACGGGTCGGTCGGTTTCATTGATAAGTTGGGAAAGATGGTCATTCAACCAAGGTTTTCCTGGGTTCCCGGCGCTGAAACTCATTTTTCGGACGGCGTAGCGGTGGTCAAAGTAGGTGAATCCGAAAAGCCAACTGATGAAGGTCTGCGCGATGCGACCATCACCTCGGACGGAAAGATTTTGGCGAATACGAGCGGATTCTTTGGTGTAATCGATAAAGCGGGGAAATTTATCATTCCCGCTAAATACGTTCAACTCGGTGATTTTCACAACGGTCTCGCATTGGTGAATCTAGGCGACGCCTACATTATTCACGGCGATGCTGACCGTTGGGGATATATCAACAAGGAAGGCAGAATCGTCTGGAAGTCGTCATGAAAAAGGTGAGTACGCATTTGATGAGAAAGTGACCACCTCGCTCGCTGAAATAGCACGGCGATATGAGAAGATACTAGGTACAGGCTCGGATATTGATATGCTGGATCCCGATGTTGGAGCAAATCTTCTGAAGTTTGGCGTCAATTTAAAGAAAGAAATGTACGGATTGATTCGTTAAAAAGGATGATCAAATCGTTCAAAGATTCCGAAACTGAAAAAGTCTTCAATCTTATTCGATCACGCAGGTTACCGGGTGACATTCAACAGATAGCATTGCGTAAACTGAGAATGATTAATAATGCAAAGTCGATAAATGATTTGCGAATTCCGCCAGCAAATCGATTGGAAAAGCTTGTTGGTAACAGAGTAGGGCAACACAGTGTTCGGATAAACGGTCAGTTCAGAATTTGCTTTGAGTGGATCGATGATAACGCTTATAATGTTGAAGTAGTGGATTATCACTAGGTTGAAATGATGGCTGTCGATACGCTAAAACCAATTCATCCGGGAGAAGTTCTTCGCGAGGAGTTTCTTGGGCCTTTTGGTCTATCGGCTGATAAGCTCGCGTTGGAAACTCACATTGAGATAGATCGCATTAAGAAAATTGCATCGGGCAAAGAGAGTGTGACGGCCGATATTGCGTTGAGATTGGCTCGATTTTTTGGCACTTCCGCGCAGTTTTGGCTTGGGCTCCAATCGGATTACGACCTGGACGTCGCCCAACTCGCGATCGGAAAGAAACTTGAGAAGGAGATTATGCCGCTCGCCGCGTAGCCGACTTGCGACCGAATTAGCGTTTGAGTTTGGAAATCAGCCTGTCGTAATCGGCGTGTAAACCGATCCAAAACCAGATCATCGATTCATCTTGTTTTATTCCAACCGCCCGCCAGCCAATACCGACACGCACAGACAAAATTGGCACAACCGAATGAATCTGTTTGAACTGAAGGCTCGGATGATGCAGATTTTCCTGCCAAAACCGGTATGCTTCGCGTGCTCGCCGCTGAATCGGGGTAGGAAGTTTTCAAACGCTTTCCAGAATTTTCGGTCGCGTGTGATTTCACAGAACTTCTTCCTGCGGTTTTGTTTTGCCATTTCGAAAATCGGCGAGAGCTTCATTTGCCAGCAGAGACAATTCTTCCTGTGTTTGGGCGAAAGACTCATCCCATTTCCCTTCGGCCTGAATATCCTCCAACAACCTTTCGGCGATCAAATTTTGCGTCGCCAATGGCAGCCTCGAAGCTTCTGTGAACGCCTTTTTGAGCGACTTCGTCATAAATCGATATTACAATATGACCGATTTTCCCTCACCAATGAATTTCGTTACAATTGATGGTTTATGAAAGCGCCCTCAACATCATATCCGCGAAACCGGATCAAGATTTTGCTGCTTGAAAACATTGCTGATGCAGCTGTCCGTGAATTGGAATCGGGCGGCTATACGGATATCAAGCGGATTGACGGGGCTTTAAGCGAGGGGCAGTTGATTGAGGCTGTTAGGGGCGTGCATTTGCTTGGGATTCGGTCGAAGACGCGGGTTACGAGGGGTGTGATCGAGGCGGCGGATAAGCTGTTGGCTATCGGGGCGTTTTGTATTGGGGTCAATCAGGTCGATCTGCGGGCGGCGACGGAGAATGGGGTTGCGGTTTTTAATGCGCCTTATTCGAACACACGTTCGGTGGCGGAGTTGGTTATTGGGCTGTGCGTTATGCTGATCCGAAAGATCGCGGACAAGAACTCGGCGGCGCATCGGGGCGAGTGGCTGAAAGAGGCGAAAGGCAGTTTTGAGCTTCGCGGCAAGACGCTCGGGATAATCGGCTACGGCAACATCGGTTCGCAGGTTTCGACAATGGCCGAGGCGATGGGTTTGCAGGTGATCTATTACGACGCCGCGACCAAACTGCCATTAGGCAACGCCAAGCAGACTTCTGACTTAAAGGACCTGTTGAAACGCTCGAACATCGTAACGCTGCATGTTCCGTCTGATGCTACAACCCGCAACATGATCGACGCCGACGCATTGAAAGCGATGCGAAAAGGAAGCATTCTCATCAATCACAGCCGCGGCGATGTGGTCAATCTGAACGCTCTTGCAAAGGCATTAAAGTCCGGCAAACTTGCCGGGGCGGCGGTCGATGTATTTCCCGAAGAACCGGAAAAAAACGGCGATCCGTTCGCGTCAGTTTTGCAGAATTTGCCGAACGTGATCCTGACGCCGCACATAGGCGGTTCGACCGAAGAGGCCCAGGCGAATATCGGCCTCGATGTAACGTCGAAGCTGATAAAGTATCTCGATTTCGGCACATCGGAAGGCTCACACGCCGTCCCGCCCGTCTCGCTGCCGCCGCAGGCCGGAACGCATCGCATCCTGCACATCCACCGCAACATTCCCGGCGTGCTCGGCGAAATAAACTCGCGCCTCTCCGACCACGGCATCAACATCACCGGCCAATATCT
>CAUJFK010000192.1 GCA_963169175.1 Acidobacteriota bacterium
CCGCGCGATGGCCATCGTTTATGATGAACAGAGTCTGGACGAATATATGCGTTCGGCCGTAGATGCTTCACCGGAAAAGCCGATCCTGATCGACAAGTTTCTTGAGCGTGCGGGTGAGATAGATGTAGATGCCCTGGCCGACGAAACGGCGGTCGTGATCGCCGGGATACAGGAGCATATCGAAGAGGCCGGCATTCATTCGGGCGATTCGTCAAGCGTTTTGCCGACGCAAAAGATCGCCGCGGAACATCTTGAAACCATCCAACACTACGCGAAACTGCTCGCCCGCGCCCTAAAGGTCAAGGGGTTGATGAACATTCAGTTTGCGGTAAAGGATGACCGCGTTTTGGTGCTTGAGGTAAATCCCCGGGCATCGCGAACAGTTCCGTTTGTCGCAAAGGCGACCGGTGTGCCGATCGCAAAGATAGCGGCGCTGGTCATGGCCGGTGAACGCTCGCTTGCTGAATTCAATTTGCCTGATATGCTTCCGGTACCGCGGGTATTTGTAAAATCGCCTGTCTTCCCATTCAAGAAATTCGCGGGTGTGGACCCGATTCTTGGGCCTGAAATGCATTCTACCGGCGAGGTCATGGGCGTGGGATCTACGTTTGGCGAGGCATACGGCAAAGCGATGGAAGGTGCCGGACTCACGCTTCCGCTGACGGGAAAGGCCTTTATCTCCGTTACAAACGCTGACAAGGGCCAGGCCGTTGTCCTCGCACGCCGGCTGAATAAGCTCGGGTTCAGCCTTGTCGCAACTTATGGGACCGCGAAACGCCTCCGCGAAGTCGGCCTCGAATGCGAGGACGTATTCAAGGTCAACGAAGGCCGCCCCAATATCGCCGACCTTATCCGACAGGGCGACATCGCCTTGATCATCAACACACCGCTCGGTAAAACATCCCATTACGACGAAAAGGCGATCCGAAAGGCGGCCCTGCAGTTTAATGTGCCTTGCGTGACGACCATTACGGGGGCCGAAGCCCTGGTTGAAGCGATTTGGGCGAAGAAAAGTGAAGAAAGGATTGCCGTAAGAAGTTTGCAGGAAATACACAATGTAAAAAAGTTGGCCGCTGACGACAGACGGAACTAGCGAGCTTTGGTAATAGACCATTTCTCGAATCTCCAATATGAGCACTGTTTCTGACGAGAAAGCCTTTCTTGAAAAATGCGATACGATGAGTGCCAAGCGATTAGGACGCTATATCCGAACTTGTTTGAAAAGGCTTGGAAAGCCCGGTGACATTGGTATTCCGCAGCGGTCAACAACGTATGACCATTTGATTGATTTGTTTGGATTGAAGATGACGAACGAGAGGGTGCGAATTTACTCCCCTTCAAACAAAGGTAGTGGAATCACCATTAAAAAAGCCCTCAAAGATAGAGATCCTCGTACAAGTTCAACTCACCGTTCGGCAAAATTGATCAGGTTATCAAACCGACAGCCTCCCGGACCAATAAATCCGGAAATTTCCTCTCGCGTGGTTGCGGCCTTGGAAAGCAGATTGCGTGGCCAACATGGCAAATCCGCGAGTAAAACCCCACGAATTGGGTTGGGGAAGGTTTCCCGATCTAGATTGTTGCGACAAATTAACCATGCGAATAGCGAGCAATTGACGTTATCCGAATTGTCTGCTCGTGTTCGGGAAGCTTCGTCATTGCAACAAATACTTGCGTCCAAGCAACTTTCCGGTCCCCATTCACAAATGAAGAATGAGATCGATTTTTGAAAAAGGGAGATTGACCGCCTTTTTTTAAGGAATGTGCAAACAATCAACCGCGCTTTTTGCGAAGCCTACAAAATTCCGCATAATCTTAACTTTAATCACGCGGAAATCTTCGTGCTCGTGAGAGAGACGATCCTTTTCGGAAGGTTTGACTTTTCAAACTGGAATGAGTTAATGAGAAGCCTGAAAAAAAGCAACGCGAGACTATACCTTCATAAAACGCTAACGACGGAACAAGCAGTTAAAGCATCAACAGAGAGAGTTCTTAGTGAGATAGACGGTTCAGTCAACTCCTTACGAGAAATGAAGGCGAAAGTTCTGGATAAACTCGAAGCAAAGTTATCTACCACTCAGCCAAGGCTCAAAACGCTTCCGTGGACGATCTTACCGCCCAGCGACGACACGATACGAACTCTGACTGACCATTTCAGGAGATTATCAAGTAGCGCTAAATGGGATGATAAGCCATTCGATTTATCGGGGCTGAAACGTATAGAGCAACTTAAAGCCCAGTTCCTGTTACATTGGCGAGGACGGGTTTGAGGGATACGTTGCATATGGATTTAATCGAACTAGGAGCGTTATTCTGGAATGTCCAGTTTATGGAAATGCCACTTACATCCTTAAGGACAACTGGCAAACTATCTCGAGACTGTCAAAATGGGAGGCCCGCACGGCGCATTCGAAGAATGTTGTGGTTATCCGTCATAACGAAACTTGGTTTAATCGTCTCAGATCGAACCTTGAAATTTAGGACTGATTCTGCGAGGCGTTTGATCGGGACGACCCATGGATAGCGCGAAGGCTTTCGAAATGAACTAGTAAGGACTTGAATAAATTCGGAAGTTCAATTGCTACACCTTTCTGCATGGGAAATTTTCCGAAAACAATACTCTCAGAAAAATTGTAGGGCCGCTGGTTCAACCATTCTTGACCAATCCAGCCGTTTACAATAACTTACCTAAAGTCTCTTAAAATCTAAAACAATGAATGAATCGCATGACCGCGAGATCATCGGCGGGCATTTGCTGGTGATCGGCGGGGCAGAGGACAAGTATAACGAACGGCGGATATTGAGGAAGTTCCTTGAACTAGCTGGCGGCGACGCGGCCGAAGTGCTGATCGTTCCCGTGGCGTCAGATTATCCGGAGTTTGCCGCGGATGTTTATACGCAGGCTTTCCGGAACCTCGGGGTGGCTAATCCGCGTGTGTTGCGGGCAACATCGCGCCAGGATGTAGTTGGGACCGCAGGGGCCGACCTTCTCGATGGCGTAACGGGCGTTTTTATATCGGGCGGTGATCAGATGCGTCTGGTATCTATCCTCGGCGGAACCGAGTTTGCCGCAAGGCTTCGCAAGCTGGTGCGTGAAACGCCTATCGTGCTTGCCGGCACAAGCGCCGGGGCCGCCGGAATGAGCACGTCGATGATCGTCCGCGGCGAAGCGCTTCCGCATCCGCAAAAGAACAGCGTTCGCCTTTCACCGGGACTTGGGTTTCTAAAAAACATCATCATCGATCAGCATTTTACGGAACGCGGACGGATCAGCCGATTGATCACGGCTGTGTCGTACAATCCGTATAATTTGGGTATCGGCGTTGATGAAAATACCGCGATCATACTTAACGGTAACGGAGTTCTCGAGGTTTTTGGTGCGGGGGCCGCAACGATCGTCGATGGATCACAGATAACATACAATGGGATAGCTGAAGTTGCTGACACAGAAGCGTTTAGCGTGTGCGGTGTGCAGCTTCATGTTTTGAGGGATGGGCTGCTGTACGATTATCTTGACCGCCATCCGCTGCCGCTCAAGAATGAGTTTCTTCTGCCGGACCTAGGGTAATTTGCAGATCGCAGATAAAGCTATGGAAATACAGGAAATTCGCACACTTCGCGGGCCGAATTATTGGAGCGGCTATTGGAAAAAGCTGATAGTAATGCGCCTGGATATCGGCGATTACGAACAGAGGCCTTCGAATAAGATCGCTGGCCTTCCTGACCGGATGCGTGGGGCAATGCCGGGCCTCAAACTGCACGGGTGTAGCTATGGCGAGGAGGGCGGGTTCTTTCGACGCGTTGAAGAGGGCACGTGGGCGGGCCACATTGTCGAGCATTTTGCGCTTGAGCTTCAGACGCTTGCCGGCATGGATACCGGTTACGGGAGAACGCGCGAAACCGATGAATCTGGTATCTACAACGTTGTCTTCAGTTACCACGAGGAAGAGGTTGGCCGCTTCGCTGCCCGCGCGGCGGTTGAATTGTTCGTTGCACTTGCCGAGGACGGTGATATCGGCGAAATTCGGACCAAATTGGCCGAAGATGTGCAGCGAATGCGTGAGATACGCGAGGAGGTCCGATTTGGGCCGTCGACCGGATCGCTGGTCGAAGAGGCGGTGAATCGTGGCATACCGTACATTCGCCTAAACGACCAATCTTTGGTACAGCTAGGCTACGGCGTTCATCAAAAACGCATCCAGGCGACCACGACGGCAAATACCAACATGATCGCGGTCGATATTGCCGGCAATAAGCATGCGACCAAAAATCTGCTTGGCGATATGGGGGTTCCTGTACCGAAGGGCTATCGTATCCGTGATATTGAAGATCTTGAGGAAATCCTTGATAGGGTCGGCTTCCCGGCTGTCGTTAAGCCGCTTGACGGTAATCACGGCAAAGGGGCGACGGTTGGCCTTCGTTCATTGGAAGATGCCCAAATCGCCTTTGAAAAGGCAAAGGAATATTCGCGCTGGGTTATCGTTGAGCAGCAGATCGAAGGGGCCGATTTTCGGGCGCTGGTCGTTAACAACAAACTCATAGCTGTCGCCAAGCGAATTCCGGCGCATGTCGTCGGCGATGGCAAAAAGACTATCCAGGCCTTGATCGACGAGACAAATGCCGATCCGCGACGCGGGTATGGCCATGAAAACGTGCTGACGCAGATCGAGATCGATAATCAAACGATGCGCCTGCTCAGGGCGGCCGGTTACGAACTTGACTCAGTTATCCCGAAAGGTGAAGAGCTTTTTCTAAAAACGACCGCCAATATTTCTACTGGCGGCACCGCAATCGACCTGACGGACGAGGTTCATCCTGAAAATGTCGTTCTGTTTGAGCGCATCGCGCGGATTATTGGGTTGGATGTGGCGGGCATCGACGTCATCGCAACCAACGTTAGCGAGCCTTTGCGGGAGAATGGTGGCGGGATCATCGAGGTAAATGCGGCACCCGGATTTCGCATGCACCTTGCCCCGTCCGAAGGCATAGGCCGCAATGTCGCGGAGCACGTTATCGATATGCTCTTCCCGCCCGGAGCACCGTCGCGGGTTCCGATATTTGCGATCACCGGCACAAACGGCAAGACCACGACGACACGTTTGATAGCCCACATTCTGCGGAATTCGGGCCATACGGTCGGCTTTACGACCACTGACGGAACATATATTGGGAATGATCAGATCACAAAAGGTGATAATACCGGCCCGATTTCGGCTCAGCTTGTATTGAAAGACCCGACGGTCGATGTCGCGGTGCTTGAAACCGCACGGGGCGGGATCATCCGCTCGGGCCTCGGGTTCGATCAGGCCGATATCGGCGTGGTTCTTAATGTGGCCGAAGATCATTTGGGCATGAAGGACGTGAACACGCTCGAAGACCTCGCCAGGGTGAAGTCGGTGGTGCCGCGTGCCGTTAGCAAGCGCGGATACGCCGTTCTCAACGCTGAGGATGAACTTGTCTATAAAATGCGGGAACTGGTTGACGGCAATGTCGTTTGCTTTGCGATGGATGAGAACCATCCGAACATCCGGCGGCGGGCCGAGCGCGGCCGCGTCTCCTGTGTATATGAGAACGGTTTTGTGACCATTCTCAAAGGTAAATGGAAGGTGCGTGTTGAAAAGGCAACGAACATTCCGCTTACATATGGGGGAAGGGCGGAATTTATGATCCCAAATGTCCTTGCCGCCGCCCTGGCTTGTTTTGTTTACGGCGTTTCGATAGAAGATATTCGCGTGGGCCTGACGACCTTTAATGCCGGGACGGCCCAAACGCCCGGACGGCTAAACTTTATCGAGGTCGATCATGTGACGGTCCTGATGGATTATGCCCACAACCCCGCCGGTGCTCGCGGGTTGACGAACTTTATAACAAAGCTTCCGTACAAATATCGCACTGCTGTCCTAAATGGTACCGGCGACCGTCGTGATGAAGATATTAGAGAGTTTGCACGCATTATTGCTGACAATTTCGATCGGATCGTGCTACGCCGTGGAAACTATCTTCGCGGACGTTCCGAGGAGGAGATATTCAAACTGCTTCAGGAGGGAATTGCGCTTAGTTCGAATTCGCCGCAGGTCCGCATAGTTCCTGAAAGCCAGGATGCTATCCGCCATGCTGTAAAGAACGGGCGCAAGGGCGAACTGGTCGTAACGCTTGCGGACCGCGTACCCGATGATATCCGTTACGTTCAGGAGATACGAGACGAATTGCTCGAAGCGGCACAGGCCGCGGAAGCGTAAGGGGTTGAAGAAATAATTGGCGGCGCGCGAAAAAACCCCATGGGAAACTTCAAACCCATCGAGCGTTCCTACATAGTCCTAATTGCGTATAGTTTAAACATCACCACAAGATGTTGTCAAGCAAAATTTGCCAACACGTGGGGCTTATCCAAAGCGATCTTCGTGTGCTTTTGACCTTTCGTGCCAGCAAAAGCAGGATCCGCACCACAAAATAGACGAAACAACACTGAAGATCCCCGAAACGAAAAAGAGACGAGATCGGCAAAAACGACTTATAACTTCTCGGCTGCAGGCTATTAGTGATTGAAATGGCGGACACCGGTGAATGCCATCACGATGCCATGCTCATCGGCGGCCTCGATCGATTCGGCGTCCTTTATCGAGCCGCCGGGTTGGATAATTGCAGCAATACCAAGGTTTGCGGCCTCATCGACGTTGTCGCGGAACGGAAAAAACGCGTCTGAGGCGAGTGCCGCACCTGCTGTCGGCAGGCCAAAACGCTCTGCACGCATGGCGGCGATGCGGATCGAATCGACACGATTCATCTGCCCGGAACCCACGCCGATCGTCTGATGTCGATTCGCGATTACGATGGCATTCGACTTCACATGTTTGCATACCGTCCAGGCGAGCATCATGGCTTCAATATCGGCTTCACCTAGCTGTTTTTTGGTCACGATCTTCAGGTCCGCCGCTGCCAATAAATGAACATCCTTTGTCTGGACCAGCATTCCGCCCGAGATCTGCTTGAACTGGACCGGCGAACTCTCCGCGTTTGGCTTTGCTCTTAGCACTCTTAGATTCTTTTTGGCCCGAAAAATATCGATTGCGTCGTCATCAAAATCCGGGGCGATGACAACCTCGGTAAACACTTCATTGGCAGATGAAGCGACGATGGCATCGACCTTTCTGTTAAATGCAACTATGCCGCCGAAAGCGGAGACCGGATCGGTCGAAAGCGCCCGGCGGTATGCTTGTTCATTCGAATCGCCGACACCGACGCCCGATGGATTCGTGTGTTTGATTATCGCCACCGCCCGTTCCGCCAAATCGCCGACCAGGTTCCATGCGGCCTCGGCATCCACATAGTTGTTGAACGACATCTCCTTGCCGTTAAGTTGTTCCGCCCCGGCAATGCCGCCGGTTTCTCCGGTTTGATAGAGAGCGGCCTGCTGGTGCGGATTTTCGCCGTATCGAAGGTCGGTCACTTTAGCTAATGAAAGATCGATCCGCTCAGGCAAGGCTTCGTCACTATCGGCCGTCTCGTCGTCGAAGGCATCGGTTTCAATAAAGACCAGGCCGGCGAGAGGATTTAACGGTTCCAGGGACGCCAGATCGTCTTCGGAAAGCTGTTTTGCAAGATATGACGAGATGGCGAGGTCGTAGCTCGCCGTTCGCGTGTAAGCGAGAACAGCAAGCCGCTGCCGGGTTTTGAGTGATAGTGACCCGTCCGCGGCACGCATCTCATCGAGAATATCTTGATATAGCCTCGGATCGGTAACGACCGCAACATCGCGCCAGTTCTTTGAAGCAGAGCGGATCATTGCCGGGCCGCCGATGTCGATATTCTCGACGGCGTCCTCCAAAGAAACCCCATCCTTTGCAACCGTCTGTTCGAACGGATAAAGATTTACTACGACCAGATCGATCGGTTCGATCGAATGCTGTTTCATGGCGGCAAGATGAGCCGGATCATCACGAAGAGCTAGAAACGCTCCGTGGACCTTTGGATGGAGCGTCTTGACGCGGCCATCCATCATTTCGGGAAAACCGGTCACATCCGAAACGTCGGTGACGCTTAGGCCCGCTTCGCGCAGGGTCTTGGCCGTACCGCCGGTCGAGATGATCTCGATGCCGAATGCCGCAAGGCCCCTGGCAAGATCAGACAACCCATTTTTGTCCGACACGCTGATGAGCGCCCTTCTGATCTTTCTTAGATCATTCATAAAAAATGAAAATGCGGCCCTTTCGGCCCGCGCATCAAGCTAACCTAAAACTATTGAGGAACCGTTGGACAACCGCATCGCGTCCGCTGCAAATGCCAGCGTCGATGTCCTCATGTTCCAAAGACATCGAGGCTCAACCAAAGTAGCGGCCCAGGAACAATAGCCCGAGCAGCAGGACGAGTGCGTAGATTATGATTTTGATAACGCTCACAAAAGCCTCTATCCTTTGGAGATGCCCGCACGGGCCAAAAAGGTGTACTGAGAAGAATCAGTTTAAGTCCGAGGCATTTTCGATGTCAAAGATGGGAAAGGCAATTTTTGTTCTGGCACTGGCCATTTCAATTCATTTTGAGGCCAACGCACAGGAAGTTTATTTCGAAGGCAGCATCACCTTCAATCCAGCCCGGCAGGCCGCAACCGTCTCCGGAAAATGGGTGGAGTCCGTCCGTTCAAGTCGAAACCTGTCGTTCTTGAACTTGGCTGTCGGTGCACCCAACCTTGGGCGGCGGATCTCTGAAGTGAAGATGAGCGACGCGGCCGGCGTTCCCGTGGCCTTTAAGGCCTTCAATGCCGCGGAATATGTCGCGGAGAAAGAATTTTCGGCATTCAGCTATTTGGTCGATCTGCGAACGCATGCCGACAACCGATCGGCCGCGCATGCATCGTGGATCGGAGCAGAAACGGGCCTTATATTTCTCGATGATGTTCTGCCGCTGATGCGGGCCGGAGCGAAACCCGGCGCCCGCATTTCTATCATCGTGTCGGGCGGATGGAAGTTGGCCGGAGCGGAGGCCTCGCAGTCGGATAGCGTGTACGAATTTGCGAACGTTGAGCGTTCCGCATTTGTCATCGGCCAAGAATTGAGGCAGATGGAGGGCCAACGCGGCAACGCCGCTTTT
>CAUJFK010000193.1 GCA_963169175.1 Acidobacteriota bacterium
TTTCCTCTTTCCTCGGCGACGGCGACGCTCTGCTCGGCCGATACAAGACCTTTGCGTATCTCCTAAGTTCCGTTTCGATCATGGCAATGGCGGCGTGGCTTTTGTGGGGACAAAGGCTCGGAGGCCTTCGCCCAATTCTTGGCGGGCTGTTTATGGCTGGTTCGGCAATTTCGCTGATCGTCGGCCTGATCCTGCTGCCGTTCAGCTTGATCGGAATGCTGCTGCTGATCGGATTTCTCGGGTTCACACCGCTGTTCTCAAGTTTTGTATATCTCCGCAACAGCGTCCGAGCGATAAACGGGGCCAAAACAGCCGCTCCGGCATGGGAAGTTCATCAAGGCGTCATTTTGGCCGCTCTGTACAGCCTGGTCGTGCCGTTTGTGCTGAATTTTCGATGAGAGAAAGCGGATCAATTTGTGCGGGCCAAATATATGAACGACCGAACAAAGACCGGACTGCAAATACTTCAGGCCGCCTTCCTGATGGGCCTTCTCGGCAACCTGCTCCTTCGTGAGATACCGTGGGGGCTGAATGCTTTTCTCTTTGTCACGGCATTTGTCGCGGCAATGACAATGATCGTCGTTCGGCGGCGGCCCGAGCTTTTGACCGGGCAGAATATTGTACTTTGCGCGGCGATGGTGTTTTTGTCGTCGATGTTCGCGTGGCGTGATTCGATCCAGCTAAAAGTGATCGATGCATTTGCGATCATCGCATTGATGGGCGTTTTGATCCTACCATCGTTGAATGTGACGGCAACGGTCGGCGGTGTCTTTCATTACGTTGTCGGAGTTTTTTGGGCCGGCTTGAACGCGGCATTCTCGCCGGCCGTGCTGCTTTCGACAGACGTTAAATGGAATTCGATCCCGCGAATGGGCTGGTCGCGTCATTTGATCGCGGCGGTGCGCGGGTTGCTGATCGCGTTGCCGCTGGTCCTGATATTCGGCGCGCTTTTCATGGCGGCGGATGCGGTCTATGAGGGCATGGTCCAACGCATACTCAATATTCCGTCGGAGACAGTATTCACACACGTTCTGCTCACGTCGCTGTTCTTTTGGCTCACCGCCGGCTATTATCGCGGTTTCATCTTTGGCGGCCTGATCGATCCGGTCACTGCCAGCGCCGCCGCGGAAAAGGTACCTCCTGAAAAGACGGACCTCAGCATTTTTGATCAGGCACGCGCCGAGGAGCCGGAAAGCACCGGACTGCCTAACAACGCCTCGATCCTTGAACACATAAACAAGAGCGATCCGCCAAACGCCGACGCAGCGAAGGTGCAAACTGAAACGCCGCCGGTCGAGAAAACAAAGGTCTGGCAATGGCAGAACATCGATAATTCCGTTGTTCCGCAGGCATTCACTCTAGGCGTGATCGAAACATCGATAGTGCTCGGGTTGATGAACCTGCTGTTTCTAAGTTTTGTCATCGTCCAAGTCCCGTATCTGTTTGGCGGCATGGACCTGGTGCAGAACACGCCGGATTTCAAATTGGCGGAGTATGCCCGCCGCGGGTTTGGTGAATTGGTCGCGGTGTCGGTGCTTGTTCTGCCAATACTTCTTGCATCGCATTGGCTGCTGCGAAAAGATACACCGCTGAACGAAAAGGTTTACCGTGTTCTTGCCGGTGTACAGATAGTTCTGCTTTTTGTGATCATGGCATCGGCGGTTCAGCGGCTGTTTCTGCTCACCGGAAATCTCGGCTATGGCCTGACGACGGTCCGCTTCTACCCAATGGTGGTGATGCTATGGTTCGCTGTCGTATTCATCTGGTTCGGCCTGACGGTCCTTCGCGGTGCACGACAATATTTCGCATGGGGAGCATTGTGGTCAGCATTGTTCGTCCTTGCCGGCGTCCACGTGCTGAATCCGGATAGCTTCATCGTTAGGACAAATATCGGCCTGATGAAACAGGGACGTGAATTTGATGCCTATTACAATGTCACGGAACTGAGTGATGACGCGGTGCCGGCCTTGATCGAATCGATCGATTCGATGAGCATGGAGGACAAATGCTGGATCGACTACGAACTCAGGCGACGGAGCGAAAACGAACGTTCAGACGATTTGAGAAGCTTTAGTTTTTCAAGATCAAAGGCGAAAGAGTTGATGAAAACGTTTGGTCCTCAAATAGATGCATCCCAATGCCAGGGAAAGCCGTGGCTATGATGTGAACATCATGTACTCGCGTATAGAAAATTGCTGAAGCCCGCGTGTCCAACAAACTTCAGTTTGTTGCTCTTCGTCACGTCACGAGTACGGCGACTGAGCCATGTGAACATGGGCCGTAACACCCATAGAGCATCGCTCCTTACTAACTCGCGGGCTTCTGCAATAGTTTTGTTATTGGGCTGGCTAACCCGGACTATCCCGCAACGCTTGTCACCGTAGCTCCCTTCGCACGGTAAAGCGCGGCCATCTTGCAGCAGTTATCAAAAACCTTTGACGTTACGTAGAACGAATCCGGCTCCGTTTCCGTGGTGCTTGAGGCCCGGCCGGCCTTTATCAGCCAGCCAGTAGCCGCGGCGGCATTGACGTCGTATGTCGGCGTCCATAATGCGTCGGCAGGTGCCCGTCCATCCTTGTCCTCCAGCGATGTTCCGGCCAGAAGTTCGTCGAGTTCAGCCCCGGACAATGTGGGTTCTGTGTCCCACGCTGTCAGTTTTTTAAGTTTTTCAAGTGGTGTTTCCATAAGATTGATTTCTGTCGAAAAAGCCCGACAGCTCCAATTGGCTGCCGGGCAAATGTGACAGGCTGACAGCCTGTCGTAGGAGCTTATACTTTGCTCGCGATCAACTCCGCCAGTGCTGTCGGACGGACCGCTTTTGCTCCGTAAACATGCAGGCCTTTCACCGCATCGCCGAACCGCTTTTCCGGCTTGAACGTTTGCACGTCAAGTACCTGTTCAACATAGGCGGTCGCGATACGATGGCCGGCGATGATCTTGTATTTCGTGCCGGTGGTATTCGGAACGTTGTTCGATTTCAGGATAGTGAAGCCCGCGGCCTCGCCGACTTCCCCATTTGAAAGCGTTCGGTCAGATCGCGTCGTACCCGCCTTGATGAACCGCTCATCCTTGAGCAAAAGCCCATGAAACCACGCCGGAACGACAACGAACCGGCCATCGATCGGCGTATCGGATTCATCAAGCAGAACGCCAAGATCTACCAGATATTCGTAGGCGTCGTCCTTGGTCGGCACCTTCGGCGTGGTGACGGAACCGATCTTGTTCCCAGCCGGAACCGCCGCGTCCATCACACCCGATAGATACGTGTCCGCCGTTTCGCGCAGCTTCCACGCGGCCCGTTTCATCGCCTCATCCAGCACATTCACGTTCTGCTGTGCGCGGTCGATGCTGTCCACGTAAAAGTTGAAGTATTTCGACTGGTCGATGACAAGCGACAGGTCGCTGTCCGCCAGCGTTTCCGGTTCGTCGATGTCGGAATTTTTCGTATAGTCGCCGATCGTGACATCGCCGATCGAGGCTATCTTGACCGTGTTCCCGGCCTGTCGAATGTCGCCTTCGTAATCGCGGTTTGCAACATTCGCCTGGCCGTAAACTAGTGACTTTTCCAATGCCGTGAGCAGCCGTGCCGCCCAAACTGTGGGTATAAATGTTAGTGACATATTTTTTGTTCAGAAGTGGCGTCGTCAGACGCTGGCTGTGGTTAATGAACTGGATGGTTTTGGTGATGGCGCGTCAGCCGCGTCATGTCTATGAACTGAGAATGCGGCGGACCTCGGCCCAGTCAAGCTTCTGTATCTGAGCTGGTGTCATTCGCGCCAGGGTTTCGGCAGAGATCATCTGCGTCGGTGAGCCCGTTCCCGCTCCACCGTCGATCGACCCTGTGGGCTGCCGCTTTCCGAATTGTTCCGGGAAGCGGCGCTTCATCCGTTCGACCAACGCGGCCGCGTTCTGCAGTTCGCCGTCGTCTGTGAACTGAAGATCGTTCTTTACAGAATCAAAAAGCAACTCTGGCGAGTGCGCATCCGCGGCACGCAGCAGGTCGGCCATCCGCTCCCGCGCGTCGCGCAAGCGGGCAGTGTTTCTGAGTTCAATGTTCTCGGCCCGAAGCCTTTCGATCTCGGGGTCAGGTGTGTTTGTAGTCGATAGAACCGTGTCTTCCGGCTCCGTTGTTATGGTTTGTATGTTGTTAGTTTCGTCCATACGGCTTCGAGCTTAGCCGTGCGAACTCTCCTGGCGAATCCTGATCCGAACGATGCGAATGATACGCACGATAGGAATGAAATAGATGGGTGGATGCCCGCGACTTTTGCGGGCAGACAGGGGTGGTTTTTTTGATCGCAAAATGCGGAAAGCAAAATGCCGAATCAACGAACGGCAAGAGCAATTCGCAATCCCAGATCCGCATTCCGCAATGCACTGAGAACCACCCCGTCAGCCGAAGCGGCTGCCACCCCTCCTTTGAAAGGAGGGGAGCCAGACGCCTTTTCTTCATGAGACTTCTCCCGCATTGTCCAATCTTCTCAACCACATCAGGAACGAATCTTCAAACACCAGCCAGCCCATTGGCGTCGGCCGGTCACCGGCGGTTTCGAGCGTTCCATCCTCGCAAAGCCGGATCAGCATCTGCCGCGAAGGCGGCGGGACGATGATCCTGTGCTTCTTTATCACGCGTTCTATCTCGGACAGCCGCATTTTCACGCGCGGTTTAAACTCTGACGATCGTTTTATCTGTTGTTCCATTATTTCTTCGTGTTCCCTCACCTTGCCTATCATTCGTATCGTTCGTTTCATTCGCATCATTCGTACCTTCTCTATAGCTATTTTCTAGCATTGGGTAATCGATTATTCTGCCTATGGCCGGGCGGTATGTAAGCGGCGAAGGGAACGATGGAATCAATCAAAATAGTCGTCCGTTGTCGCCCGGCCGTTTCATAATATCAAACGAATGTATAATCTGCAATACCGTGTTGCATACGTGAAACACTAGAGATATGAAACCGAGAGCTCACTTTTCCCAATTCGATCAGCTAAAGGCCCTGGCAGTAGTAAACATATTCGAGACTGGCCAGCCCTTTGGCGAATACGCGGCGTTGGCCGTCCTGAACGATGCGGCCGGGATCTCATATGGGATCAGCCAGTTCACGCACCGGTCAGGTTCGCTCTATTCGGTGGTCAGGCTGTATCTGGACAACGGCGGCAAGATCGGGCGTGCGACGCTGATAGGAAACCTGCTTCGGCTGCGTTCGGCCACGGCCGCCGCCATCGATTCTGCCGCAAATGACCGAACGCTCAAGAATGCTCTCAGGGCGGCGGCCGTCACGCGGGAGATGCGGGCCGCTCAACACCAGGTCGCGCTAGAACGTTACCTCGGCCCAGCGATCGAAGCCTGTTCGGGGTCAGGGTTCACGCTGCCGCTCTCGCTTGCTGTTATCTACGATTCGATCATTCACGGCTCATGGGAGATGGTTCGCGACCGCGTGCGGTTGGATCGATCTCGAACGTCAGCGGCCAGTTATGAAAAGCTCTGGATCACTGAATACGTGAAAAAGCGGCACACGTGGCTTCGCGGCATACCGCGTCTCAGATCGACCTCGTACAGGACCGTATTTTTTCTGGCACAGATCATCGCAGGCAATTGGGATCTCGATCTGCCTGTGACGGTGCATGGCTTTTCACTTTCTATCAGGAATTTTCCGGCGGATATCACCGGAAATACGGCTTCGGCGGCCGGGCCTCAGTCATCCGCAAATACTGCAAATGACCCCGCGGTGCCTTCCATCGCAGAACGCAAAAATGCGTTCCCTGCCCAACCATCCCGGCCGCCGAAAACAGCCCGTGAAGAGTTAGCAGACGCACTTGCCATATACGACCGTTTCGAATCGGTTATTCAAACGATTCTGACGCGAACCGATTCCGCAAAATCGCTCTGGACAACCGTTGCAGGCACATTGTGGCAGACGTTCTGGGCCGTCGTCTCGTTCGTGATCGGCCTGCCGCGCGAGGTGTGGCTTGCGGTCGCGGTGATAGCGGCGGTGCTTACACTTGCCTATCTCTATCGACAATTTGCCCTCGGCCGCATGCGCGAGATGCAGGGGCTTTTATTTCTAACGCCGGCGGCGGAACGGCAGATAGATCCCGCCAAAAAAACCAATGAACGACATTAAGAATATTTTTATTGCGTGGATAAGCGCCGGTTCACCGGTCCTTGCCGCCATCTCGTCCGAACCGGGCATCACGGTCCTTTCGGCGATCATTCTTCCGATAGTGTTCTTCGCCGCGGGTAAAACGATCGACGTGCTGCTGCAGATCTATTTTCAGGAACGCGAACGCAGGCAAACCGCTAAGGAGGAATAACTATGACACTTAGAATGCAGATCTATATTGCCGTTGCCTGCTTCGCGGCTTTAGTCGCGGCGATCATCACATTTTCCGTTTTGTCGAATCACGAATTGGCCAGAGCAGAACATGATGTGCGGTCGGCAAAAGCGAGGGCCAATGCGGCTGACACGCGTTCGCGGGTGTTGGAAACGACGACCGCTGGATATAAGGAAAAACTCGAATATATGGAGGTGACGCTTTCCGGTCTTAGACGGATCGCGATGGAACAAAATGAACAGATCAAATTACTTGAATCCACGACCAATGATGCTCGGCGCAATGCTGATCGTGCTCGTGCTGTCCGCCGGATCGAAAGCACAGCCGCCGAACTCTGCCGAAAGCTCGCCGACCTCGGCCACCCGTGCGAATGAACCGGCCGCATCACAGATCATCAATGCCTGTGCCGCTGCTGCCGAAGAACTGATCGCCGCCCGCCGCCTGGCCGCGGCCCTCGAACGCGAGAACCTTGCGCTGCGTGACCGTCTGCGGACAGCGGCACAAGTAGAAATGCTGCTCCAGGAATTAGCTGAGACGCGGCGCAGTGAAGCTCAAGCACTCCGCGCCGCCATCACAGCAAAGGACGAAACTATCGCCGCAAAAGAATCGGTAGTTACAAAACAGGATGAGGTGATCGCGGCATTGAAGAAACGAAAAAGCTCACCATGGAAACGCGTCGGTGACATCCTGATCAGTGTCGCGATCTCAGCGGTACTGAAGTGAATATCGAATGGATGAAGCAATCCGAAACATAACTATGAACACCAAAATCGAAAAAGCCATACAAGACCTGCGGTTGAACAACAGCCGCTACGCCAAATTTGAACGATACTACGCCGGCGTTCACGAACTAAGTTTTGCGACCGAAAAGTTCGTCAATGCATTTGGGTCGCAGTTTCGCGAATTTGCAATGAACCTGTGCCCCGCCGTGTGTGACGCGGTGAAAGATAAATTAAAGATCACAGGATTTACGGCCGAAACCGGCCCCGCTGCCACCGGCATCCAAACTGAGCGCGTCTGGAACGCAAATGGTATGGCCCTACGTTCCGGCGAAACTCACAAGGAAGCTCTGAAAAACGGCGATGCCTATGTGTTCGTCTGGCCGGATGAAAACGGATCGGCCCGCATCTTTCCGAACAAGGCGGCGAATATCGCCGTGACGTACGACGACGAGAACAGCGGCCAAATAATAAACGCCGCAAAATTCTGGCGAACCGCCGATAAGCACACGCGTCTCAATCTTTACTTCCCCGACCGGATCGAACGATACATCACCGCAAAGCCGTCCGAAAGCTATTTGCCAGAGGCGTCCGAATTCATCCCGTATCGGCCGCTCACAAGTTCGCCGCAGCAACCGTCGTTTGACGATGCCAGGCTCACGACTGAAAGCGAGTCGATCATTTCAAACCCGTTCGGCCGCGTCCCAATTTTTCATTTTGCGAACAACGCCGATATGGGAATGCTTGGCCGATCGGAGTTTGAAACTGCCATCCCGATCCAGGACGGCCTGAACAAATCGCTGCTGGATATGCTGGTGGCAATGGAATTCTCCGCCTTTCGGCAGCGATGGGTCGCGGGCATAGAGGTGGACTATGACGCGGAAGGAAAAGCCATGGAGCCGTTCAAGTCCGGCCCCGACCGGCTGTGGATCGCCAAGGACGCAAATTCGAAGTTCGGTGATTTTGAATCCGCTCCGCTGGACCAGTTTCTCATGGTAAAGGACAGTTTTCGCATCGACATCGCCAGCGTCACCGGTACTCCGCTGCATTACCTGATGCCGCATATGCGCGGCCAGCCAAGCGGTGAGACCATGAGAAGATCTGAGACGCGTTTTATTGCCAAGGTCCGCGATCGGCAGGCCGCGTTCGGCCAGGTCTGGGCCGACCTGATGGAGTTCGCTCTTGTGATCGAGGAAAGCGGTTCGGGCGTCCGTCTAAGAACGAATTGGGAGGACCCATCGCCGACGTCGGAACGCGAGAGGCTCGAAAATATCCTGCTCAAAAAAGATCTCGGCCTCTCGTCCGAACGTGCCCTGATCGAGGCCGGATATGGCAGAACGAATCCCGCCGATGCGGCTTCCCACAAGTAGCTTTAGCGGACGCAGATCGATCGGATTCACCAGTCAGCGGAGGACCTTTCCATTCTTCTTCCTTTCTCATATTCCTCTTCTTCTGTGGTTCCACAAGGTTCACAGAAGAAGAGGACTAAGATAAGTAAAGCATTCCGCGGCGTGCCGTCCGCGACAGTTTGATTTGACCGAACTCTACGGAGCAAGCCAGCCGACGAAAGTGAGCCACGAGTTTGAACCCATCACGACAAACCGCATCGGGATAGCGGCGAATACCAGTGCAACCCCTCCGGCAAACACTCGGTTCAGCTTGCCGTGTTTCCATGTATGCCAGCCGAGCGTTGCCGCGGCGAGCATGGCCGGCGTGCCGAATGCCCAGAGCATTGCGTATTCAGGCGCGACGACCGGCAGCCGAAACAGCGCCGCAGGGAGAAAAGCGATGGCGGTGAGCAGCATAAGGCTTTTGTGCTCGATCTTACGTTTACGATAGTAGATCGCCCCAGCGAAAAATGTCACAAAAAGCAGCATGTCCGACACCGGAAGAATAAAAAATGCATGCGGGTTTACTCCCGGCGGAGCGGCTCCGCGGACAAGCTGGGCATCATACGCCGTAGCCATCCCGACCACAACAACCGTTGCCGCAAGCCCGATACCAGCCATTCCCAACGTCATGTGCAGCTTAACTTTCTTCGTCCTGATCAGCAGTGCTTGTGCGGTGAAATAAAGCACCCAAACAGACATCACCAAGCCATGCGCGTGCACCAGCGAATTGGCGACCGACGGGACATCAAAAAGAAAACTGCCGTAGTATGATCTGAAATAACCAATAAGTACGATAAGCGGAAATGCGACCGCGGCAATAAGAAACAGCTTGCGATCCGCGAGCCTTGGGCCCAGTGTTTGTACATTCACGGCCATAAAAATACCCTCCATCACAAAACGCGTGAGTTGGAAGGATTTTGTATCGGTGAAATCAGATTTGTTTGCAGAGGCCCGCGCGTCATCAAGAGCATAACATTCAACTTGAGCATCACGCCCTTGCCTACTCACGGACTTCTGCATTCATTATTGAACCGATCGCGCATTGTTCGACTCGGCCTCACCGGCAGGGACGTCTTCGTCGTTCGCGGTCGCGGGCACTATCACCTCGACAGTTCCATGATCCGCAACTGCTCCGTGCATCTCAAGAAATTTTTCTATCTCGGTATTTGATGATTTGTCCCAGGCAGATTCACCGCTCTTGTCCTTTTCGTTTACCTTGGCACCGGCCTCGACCAGTATTTTGACAAGTTCGAGGTCGTTCGCATCAACGGCCTTCATTAGCGGTGTCTCACCTTCCTCGTCGGCGTCGTTGATGTCAGCACCGGCTTTGATCAAGGCATTGAGAACGTCGGCGTCTATGTTGCCTATAGTCTGCATTAGGACCGAGCTTCCATCCTCGTCCCGTGCGGCAGCCCGGGCACCAGCCCTTATGAGCCGATCGACAAGTGCGGAAGTGGCATCGCTATCAAGCGACATCAGCGGCGTGCGTTTTGTATTGTCGGCCGCATTGGCATCGGCACCGTGGTCGAGCAGAAGCTTTACTATCTCAAGATCGCCGTTCTCGACGGCCACAAAGAGCGGTGTTATGCCATCGTAATTCTCGTCCTGGGCGTTCACATTCTCGCCGGCGGCCAAAAGCCGTCGAACTTCTTCAACCTCATTGGCGGCTATGGCCCTATTCAACGGCCAAGCGTATTCAACTAACGCTATCGCGCCGCCAATGCCCCAACCGGTTTCTGAACCGACGCCTGTCCCGGCCTCTGCGGGTTCACTCTTCGCCACTTTGACATAGATGTTCTGAAACAGGCTCTGCCCTGCGGCCAGGTCTATTCCCCGCGTTGCCTTCTTCATCGATCCGCTCGATGAAGCGATGCGAATGACATAAGTTCCGGCCTCCAACTCCTCGTACCTGTACTCGCCTTTTTTGTCGGTCCTTGCATAATCAGCATCGCCATCCGCGCCGACTATCATCAGCGTTACACCGGGAACGGGCTTGCCCGCCTGATCAAGGATGATCCCTTCGATGGAGCCGGATGTCGGGTCAACATTCAATTCGGGATCGGCCGCCTCCGGTTCCATATACTCGCGTTCGCCCTGCGTGACAGTGATGACAGGTATCTTCGGATCACGGGTGGGCGGTTCGGACTGTGCATAAGCAATTGTCGAAAGCGCCAGCGATGCCGAAACGATCCCCGCAGCGAAGGCTGGCGAGCGACGCGTGATCTGATGAAGCTGGCCTGCAAAGATCGGCCTTTCGGTCAATGGATCTTTGACATACCGGATACAGATGTTCCCGTCAGAAGCAAGCACCATCCGCGCCGCCCCTTTCCGGGTCAGCGCCGAGAGATTTTTTACATTCTTTGCACAGTGGCTGCAGAAACGCATGCGGTCGTTCCCATTCATTTTTTCCCACTCTTCCGGGCACGGTTTGCCTACTTTGACAGAATCGATAAAGCTTTTTTTGGACATAGATATAACTCAGCTAAACACCTTACTATCAAGTGTTTGCGCATTCTGATTAGACACTTTTCAGGGAATATTGTTCCTGAATCGTTCAGATTACCTGCGGTTCTTTCCCGTAGATGCCGCGTCATTTTTGATTGGTTGCTTTGCGGTCAAAAAAAGAACGTCGCTGCCGCCGCTAGAAGGTCGTCGAACAGGTCCGGCCGCACAGGTCGATTTATAGATTTGCGGCCGATGATTGTATCCTTATCGCTATGCGAGAACGCGAAAAATATAAGGTCGGTTTGGTGCAGATGTCGATGGGTACCAATGTCGACGAGAATCTGCAAAAGGCTGTCGAGTTTACGGAGGAGGCCGCCGGCAAAGGAGCCAAGGTCATCTGCTTGCCGGAGATGTTCCGGTCGCAGTATTTTTGTCAGAAAGAGGACGCTGACCTGTTCGATCTGGCCGAGCCGCTCAACGGGCCGTCGTCACAGGCACTTTCAAAAGTTGCCGACATGACTGACACTACCATCATCGCACCGATCTTTGAGCAGCGTGCACTTGGCCTTTATCACAACAGCTTGATCCTGATAAAACCGGGCGAGCCGGTCGCTGGTGTTTATCGCAAGATGCACATTCCAGACGATCCGGCGTATTACGAAAAATTTTATTTCACGCCGGGCGACATAGGATTTAAGGCGTTCGACACAGAATACGGAAAGATCGGCACGCTGATCTGTTGGGACCAGTGGTATCCGGAAGGTGCGCGGCTAACAGCACTCCGGGGGGCCGAAATTCTTTTCTACCCGACCGCGATTGGCTGGCATCCATACGAAAAAGAGACCTACGGCGAGCAGCAGCTTGACGGCTGGCGAACGATCCAGCGTTCACACGCAATTGCCAATGGCGTGTTTGTCGCCGCCGTCAACCGCTGCGGCCACGAAGTGTTTGTTGAAGGCACACCCGGCATCGAATTCTGGGGCCACACATTTCTTGCTGACCCGTTTGGCGTTATCATCGCCGAAGCCGAGGGGCAAACGGAACAGATCGTCATTGGCGAAGTTGATCCAGCCCGGATCGAAGAGGTCCGCCGCGGTTGGCCATTCCTGCGCGACCGGCGCATCGATGCCTACGGTCAGATCACTCAAAGATTTATTGACTAAACGGATAGAACTATGCCCACGCCGCACATTCACGCCGTGTATAATGAGTGGGAAGCGGTTCTTAGAATTTCAGACGGAGCGGTGACAACCGGCGAAATCCCAGCAAGACAAGTACGTCTGGTTCAGGCTTGGGTGGAAATTCACCGCGAAGAACTCCTTGCAAACTGGGAACTATGTCAGAACGGTGAGATTCCATTTAAGATCGAACCGCTGAGGTGAGCCTTATGTACTTTTCAGTTAAGAAAGTTGAGCCCCAAACAGATTATAGTTTGATCCTCACGTTCGAGAACGGTGAAAGAAATAGGTTCGATATGAACCCTATCTGGATAAAGGGGTCTTTCGAAAGCTACGTGACGCGGAACTATTTCGCTCCGTCCGTATCAGCTTTAACACCGTAGCGTGGGACAACGATATTGATTTCGACCCAAAAGCTCTGTACGAGGGCGGGGCTCCGCTCGCTGACTAACGTGAAAGACACGCAAACCGCTACTAAGTTTCTGGGCCGCCTAATGCCCGCCGAATGGGAGCCTCATGAGGCGACTTGGCTCGGGTGGCCGCATAATGCTCAGGATTGGCCCGGCAAGATCACGGCGATACATTTCGTGTACGGCGAGATAGTGCGCAAGATAACGCTTGGTGAAAAAGCACGCATCATCGTTAACGATGAACGGCACGAGATAAAGGCGCGACGAGTCTTGGCGGATGTCGGCGTCGATCTGAACTTGGTCGAGTTCTTTCGTATTCCGACCGATCGCGGATGGACGCGCGATTTTGGGCCGATCTTTGTCAGGGCCGCCGGCGTTCGCGAGCGGCCGGAATCTCAAAATGAGACGGCCATTGCCGGATTTCGATTCAACGCCTGGGCGAAGTATTCCGACTACAAAAAGGACCAAAAGGTAGCCGAAAAACTGTCGAAGAAATTGAAGAGGGATTATCTCCCTGTCCGCCACAACGGAAAGCCCTTTGTGCTGGAAGGCGGTGCGATAGACGTGAATGGCCGCGGCACTTTGCTGACAACGGAAGAGTGTCTGCTTGATCAAAACGTGCAGGTCCGAAATCCCGGTGTTTCGCGTCAAGAATATGAAAAGGTGCTGGCGGAAGGTCTCGGAGCAACGAATGTGATCTGGCTGAACAAGGGCATCGCGGGCGATGACACCCATGGTCATGTTGACGACCTCTGCCGGTTCGTTAATGAAACCACGATCGTCCTCTGCCGCGAGTCAGACCGGACTGATGCAAACTATCAGCTGCTGGAAGAAAATCGAGAAATATTGGAAGCCTCTCGGCTTGAAAACGGATCGAAACCACAGGTCGAATTTCTACCAATGCCTGCTCCGCTCTATTATCGCCGACGACGGCTGCCGGCGAGTTACGCTAATTTTCTGATCACCAACGCAGCAGTGCTCGTGCCGACATTTAATGACGTGAACGATCGAAAAGCTCTCGGCATCCTCACGGAATTTTTCCCCGGCCGCGAGGTCGTCGGCATTCACGCCGTCGATCTGGTTTGGGGCCTCGGAACGCTGCACTGCCTCTCGCAGCAGCAGCCGGCAGAATGATCCGAGACGGAAACTACCGATGCGGAAGCCCGCTCATGAGAGGCTGTGTCAAAACCTAAAAAAAGCCGCGGAGCAGCAACAAATTTGTAGCCCCACGTGAAGGGAAGCGAAACGTGAGGTTAGTCGAGCCTATCGCTCAAAGCCCGCGTAGCGGGCGGCATACTTTCGCTAAATTATTAAGAACAAGATGTTATACACTCTCTGTCGCCCACTACGCGGACTTAGAGTCTCGTTTTCATCCTGACCACGGGTTCCGCTTTGCTCCACCCGTGGCTACTTTCTGTCACTGCTCCGCAGTTTAAGACAGTTTTGACACGGCCTCTATCGTGCGGGCTTCTGCAAAGACGTGCGCATTTTGCCCTTACTTCGTGCGGGCTTCGGCAATAGCCCCTAATCTACATCACACGCTTAATTCAGATAGTCCTTTGCTTCTTCAAGCAGCCGCTTTGGCGGCGCATCGAACCTTGGTGCTTCTTCTTCAAGCGTCCAAACCTCGAACAACGCAGGTGGGCATTCGGTTACGAACCGCGAAGGTTTTTGCAGGACCGTCTGGCGGTTATAGTCGGTCAGCAGCAGCGGATAAGTAATGTAAAGTTCATCTTTGGCACGTGTCAATGCGACGTACCATAATCGACGTTCCTCCTCTTCACTGTCGATCTCTCTCAGGCTGCGGGGCGAAGGAAATTTTCCTTCCGCGGCCCAGATAATAAACGCTGCTTTCCACTCGAGGCCCTTTGCTTGATGCACGCTTGTAAGCGTCAATAGCTCATCATCCTCACCGCCCTCGATCACTTCTTCGCCAACGATTGCTTGGGGTTCCTTGAACCGCTCGGTTGAAAGTAAAGCGAGTTCGGCGAGAAAATCTTCGTTCGAACTGTAACGATTGGCAAACTGAGCCAGCCCGCGAAGGTCTTCCATTCGCGCTTCCGCATTCTCGTAGTTTTCCTCCAGGTATTGCTCATACCCGTTTTTAAGAATCACCGTTATCTGTTTTGAAGGATTGCCGCGATTTTCGGCGCTCACAAGCATTTCGATCAGCGTAACGAAATCTCTCCACGGCCGACTGGATCGCAGTCGGCTCGTTTGTGTGTCGGCGGTCGCCTCAATACGCTGAACAATCGACGTCTCCGCCTCAGCGTTTTGGCCGCCCGCTAACGCAGGCGGTTCTGACCTGCTTGCGAGATCTTCATAGATCCTGTTTGCCGTCTTGTTGCCCACGCCTGGAATCAGTTTCAATATTCGCTTCCACGCCAGTTCATCGCGCGGATTGACGACAATGCGAAGATACGAAACGACATCCTTGATATGTGCCTGTTCAAAAAAACGAACGCCGGACTGGATCCGATATGGAATGTTCCGGCGGGAAAGTTCAAGCTGCAGTTCGATAGAATGATAATGCGATCGGTACATTACAGCGATGTCCTCTAGGCCTGTTCCCTCATCGCGAAGCTCAAGAATGCGCGATGCGATGAACACCGATTGCTGCTCAACGTCCGAGCACGGCACCAACGCCGGCTTCCAATCTTTTGAACGTTTCACAGCCTGCAAAACTTTTGGAAACTGCTGCCGGTTGTGCGAGATAGAAACGTTCGCAAGTGCCAGAATCTCTGGCGTTGAGCGATAGTTCGTCTCGAGCTTAAAAAGCTGAGCTTCCGGATAGCGTTTGGGAAATTCGTAGATGTTTGTAAACTCCGCGCCACGCCACGCAAAGATCGATTGGGCGTCATCGCCTACGACCATTACGTTGCGATGCTTTACGGCAAGCAGGTCGATGATCTCAGCCTGCAGCCGATTTGTGTCCTGATATTCGTCAACGAGAATGTGCTGAAACTGCTCGGCGAACAGGTCAGCGACCACCTGCTTTTCGATCAGCAGCTTTTTTACATTCAGCAGCAGGTCATCGTAATCCATCACGTTCCGCTCACACTTGCGGAGCTGATAAATGGAATCGACGCGCATTATCTGCTGCGTCAGCATTTCGAAATATGGATATTTGCCGGCAACAACGTTCTCGATCGGGAGGTCTGTGTTGTTCGCAAAGCTGATAATATCCTGAACAACTTCTGGTTTTGGAAATCGTTTCGCCTTGGTGTCGATCGCCGCATCGTCAATACAGAGTGCGATAAGGTCGCGGGCATCTTCACTGTCGAGTATGGAAAAGTTTGAGTCGTAGCCGATGCTGGCGGCGTGTCGGCGGAGCATCATGTTCGCGATCCGATGAAATGTGCCGCCCCAGATACGATGAACATTTTGGTTGCCGGTAAGAGCTTCGACCCGCCGAAGCATTTCGCGGCTCGCTCGGTTCGTGAAAGTTGCGAGAAGTATGCGTTGGGGCGAAACACCCTGTTCGATCAAGTATGCAACGCGATACGTGATCGCCCGAGTTTTGCCCGTACCCGCGCCGGCAACGACCAACGTCGCTTTTGGTGGTGCAGTGACAACCCGATGCTGTTCGTCATTCAGTTCAGACCTGTAACGGGTCAGCCGTTCGGGGAGCGAACCCTCATCGCGTTTGAGGATATATTTTTTCATCCGTGAAACAACAATTTATCACGGATGGACGGGTTTTGACAGGCCGAATTCGGAAGTTCGACGGCAGGAAAAAGATCTTAAATTGGCAAATGCCAAGACCGGAAGAGCGAAAGCAACAATAATAATATTCAATGCCCACAACCCCGCCAGGATCATCCCTGCCGCGGCCGTACTCCGATCATTCTCCTTCGAAATGCCCCCACCCTGTGATCCTGCCCAGCAAATACTGCTCATATGCTTATGTTCGTTAGGTCTAATGCTTCAGATTCAACTTGATAATATATCAGACGAGCTACTCAGCCGTCCGCACGTTTTCCTTCGGCTGCCTTTCCGGCCCAAATCTCTCCCAACCGCTTTCGGCCCTCGATCTTTGCCTCAAGATCGGGAATCGTTTGGACCAGTGTTTCAAGGTGGAGCAGGTAATCCGGCTCACAAAACATCTCCCGGACCTGCGGCAGAAAATCGGCAATTTTTGCGTATACAAATAGATGCTCAGTATTCGCATCAAGAAACATTTTCTGGCCGATACCGCCATTCAGAACCAGCGACGCGGCCGTGTCCCAATACGAAACGACCATTCGAAAGTTCGCACTTGCGCGTTCGCCGCCGCGATAGAGCGCGATGATGTCCATCGCCGACTCGGGTGCAAATTCGGACGAATACCATTGCCGCGCTGCACGCATTTCGGGATCGCGCCGAAGCTCATACAATTTCAGTATTGCCATCACATCAGCTTGTTTATTCATTTCGGGTTCTCCATCAGGCCTCAACAATGAGGCCGTCGTATCCAAACTCTACATTCGCGGGTAAAAGCCGAGAATCACGATCGTACAAAATATCGTGATTGAGATGCGTAAGAAATGCCCGCTTAGGTTTGAGCTCGGCAATAATTTCAAGTGCTTCATCAAGATGAAGGTGGGTTGAGTGCGGCTTCAGGCGTACGCAATCGAGAACAAGTACGTCCAGGCCGCGAAGGCCGTCCATTGAATCGGGCGGGATGAATTTCAGGTCGGTGGCGTAGGCAAAATCATTGAAGCGGTACGCGATGACAGGAAGTTTTCCGTGGATGACCTCAAGCGGGGTTATCTCTATATCGCCGATACAGAACGGTGAGTTATGCACGACGGTATGCGGGATCAGCTGCGGAAGCCCGCCGCCGACGTGGGTCGGTTCGAAGATATATTTGAAGATGCGGCGAAGGTCGATCCAGGCGATCGCATTCGCAAAGATCGGCATCGCTCCATAGCGGAAATTTAGCGGCCGGATATCATCCAGGCCAAATACGTGATCGACGTGGCAATGAGTGATCATCACCGCGTCGAGATAACGAATATTTGCACGCAACGCCTGCTGTCTGAAGTCGGACGAAGTATCGACAAGAATGGTCTTGCCGCCGTGCTCTATCAGCACCGAAACGCGCAGGCGCTTGTCTCTGGGATCGGTTGAAAGGCAGGTTTCACAATCACAGGCGATAGACGGGACGCCTGTGGATGTGCCGGTGCCAAGAAAGGTGAGCTTCATGAAGGATATATCTCGATGTCCATGGTGGTACACTCATTTCTTGCCAAGAATATCAGCGCCTGAAAATTTCTTTGCCGCCTGTGCCTTTAATTTTTCTTCGGTTGCCCGGACCATTGTTACGTACTGCATTCGCAGATCGGCAAGCAGCCCTTCCAGAAGCCGCTGCTCCTGCGGGTGCAGATTTCCGGCCGTCTTGTCACGGATCATGCCCAGCACGTCGAGCCAATACTTGCCTGTGTCGAGGTCAACGGACCGCTGGCCGGTACCCGGATGCGGAACGGCCCCCAGGCTGGCGGCGGCATTTGTGGCCAGCGTAGAAAGAAAGTTGACAAAACTGGCGGGGTCCTCGGCCCCCGGAATCTCCTCGTCCTCGATATCAGCTTCATCGTGAAACGGCGGATCGGGAATACCGGCATCTTCCGCTTTTGCGGAAGCGGCAGCCATACGCATTTTCGGCTCAGGACCAGGTTCGGGCTTAGGCTCATCGAGCGAAACACCCTCTCTCACCGACCCGTCCGCGTTGAATTTACGGCGGTCAGTTATCTTGAAACTGACCTCTTCGTGGTTCTCTTCGTGTCCGATCATAAGTGTAAATCCAGTTTGATAGTAGCATTTTGAAGAAAAAGAATTCAAAATTCAGAAGGCATGTGCGGTAAGAATATCGGCCGCACGCCAAATTAGGGATTTGCCGCCTGGCGGGTAGATGAACAGTACATTTATGTCTAGATCTTTTGATGAACTTATCGCGGTAATGGCCCGGCTCCGGGCGCCGGGCGGTTGTCCTTGGGATGCTGAACAAACATATCAATCTCTGTCGCAGTACCTACTGGAGGAGGCCTACGAAACATTTGACGCTATCCACGCGGCCGGTGAAACGGGTGACACCGCCCATCTCGTTGAGGAACTTGGTGATTTGCTTCTTCAGGTCGTATTCCATTCGACGATCGCCGCAGAACGCGGTGATTTTACGGTCGATGATGTAGCCAAAGGAGTTGCGGAAAAGCTCGTTTTGCGGCACCCGCACGTTTTCGGCGGCGAAAAGCTCGAACGGGCGCAGGACGTGCTCGATAACTGGGACCAGCTCAAAGCGAACGAGCGAAAGGCATCCGGTAAGCCGGAAAAGCAGCACGAATCACTGCTGGACGATGTCCCCGTACACTTTCCGGGCCTCCTTGAGGGACTGAAGATCTCTAAAAAAGCCGCAAAGGTAGGTTTTGACTGGGAGAGTACAGAACAGATATTTGAAAAGCTCGATGAAGAGGCCAATGAACTTCGTGCCGCGATCGGATCCGGGGAAAAGGTCGCGATAGACGAAGAGATCGGCGATCTGCTGTTCGTAGTTGTTAATTTGGCCCGACACCTCGACGTTGAGCCCGAAACCGCACTTAAAAAAACAAACCGCAAATTCCGTAAGCGGTTCAAGTTCATCGAAGACGGCCTGAAAGCCCGCGACCGTTCGATAGAGGACGCCGGCCCAGCGGAGATGGAAGACCTCTGGAACGCTGCGAAAGCCTAGTACCGACCAAGGCACACGGGGCGGGCGATGGTGGGCTATTCCGCAAAAAGTTCCTGCAGGCGGTCGAGCACAATGCTGTACGCGGGCCGTTCCAGTGATCCGATCTTTTTGACGAGCCGATCCTTATCGACCGTTCGGATCTGATCAAGTATCACGAACCGTTTGGCATTTAGAAAATCGACTTCGATCCGCGTCGGGTATGGAGTATTGCTCGATGCAAGCGGTGCAATTATCACTGCGTCCAGATTGTGGTTAACCTCATCCGGCGACACCACTACCGCGGGCCGCGTATTCTTTGGATCACCGGAAAGCTGAGTATCCAGATTGATGAGATAGACGTCGAAACGACTTACCATTTCCACTCCTTCGAATCAAATTTTCCATCGGGCCCCGGCTGAAGCGGATGATCGTCGTCGTGATCGGCAATAGCTTTGAACTGCGTTTCCCATGTCCCGCGAGGGCGCTTTGCGCTCCGAATAAGTAGCCCGTCCGTGTGGACGACCAGTTCTACTTCGCCTGAAAGCCGCGTTTCTTCAAGCATCATCTTGGGTATTCGAATGCCCTGCGAATTGCCGATCTGGATTATCTGAGCTTTCATAATTACATCGTAATTACGAACCAGGTGGAGCGCAAGCCAAAACTCCCATCGCTGGTCCGAAGGCGCCAGTTAGGTCACGTTTTGCCCCGTTGATAGTAAAGCTAAACTATCCGCTCCAAGCCGTTCATATAGGGCAGCAGCACCTCGGGGACCGTGATCGTTCCATCCGCCTGCTGATAATTCTCAAGGATAGCGATCCACGTTCGCCCGACCGCAAGGCCGCTGCCGTTCAGTGTATGGACATATTCTGGCTTCGCGCCGCCCGCGCGGCGAAAACGCAGGTTCATTCGCCGTGCCTGAAAGTCGCCGCAATTTGAGCAGCTCGATATCTCGCGGAACGTCTGCTGCGACGGCAGCCAAACTTCGATATCATAGGTTTTCCTGGCCCCAAAACCCATGTCGCCCGTTGAAAGCACAACGGTGCGGTACGGTAGCCCAAGCAATTGGAGTATTCGTTCTGCGTCGGCGGTCAGCTTTTCGTGCTCGTTCTCTGAATCTTCCGGCAAGCTCAATTTCACCAATTCCACTTTCTCGAACTGATGCTGGCGGATAAGCCCGCGCGTATCACGGCCGTAGCTGCCTGCCTCGCTGCGAAAGCATGGCGTGTAGGCGGCGTAATACATCGGCAGGTCCTTGGCCTCAAGTATCTCGCCGGCATGATAATTCGTCACGGGAACCTCGGCGGTCGGGATCAGTGCAAATTCCCTTTCG
This sequence comes from Acidobacteriota bacterium, assembly GCA_963169175.1. Classification (GTDB taxonomy): domain Bacteria; phylum Acidobacteriota; class Blastocatellia; order Pyrinomonadales; family Pyrinomonadaceae; genus OLB17. Next base: position 20,492 of record CAUJFK010000193.1, read on the forward strand.
TCCTTAATGTGGAAAAGATCTTCTTCAAACTTTGGAAGCTGGTTCGTACCGAACAACGCCGTCCGATTGACCAGGAACGGTGGCAGTGTCTCTGTGTAACCGTGCACTGTGGTATGAATGTCCAGCATAAAATTGACCAAAGCCCGTTCCAAACGGGCACCGGCCCCGTTCAAGATGGCAAACCGTGATCCCGCGATCTTGGTTGCACGTTCCAGATCGAGAATTCCGAGAGATTCACCCAGATCGACATGATCTTTCACCTCAAAATCGAAACTCCGCGGCTCGCCCCATTTCCGTACCTCAACATTGGCAGCTTCGTCCGGCCCGACCGGAACATCCGGCGCGGGAATATTAGGTAGGCCCGCCAAAAGATCGTGCATCTCGGCGTCGGCCGCATCACGTGCTTTCTCAAGGCCCGCCTGCTGATCTTTCAGGCCCGCAACCTCGGATTTCTTTGCCTCAGCCTCGTCGCGTTTACCCGACTGCATCAGCCCGCCGATCTCTTTGCTTGCCGCATTCCGCAGCTGATTGATGCGGTCGGCTTCGCCTATCACGCTCCGCCGCTCGGCATCGAGTTCGACAAAACGGTCAAGGCCGCCCGCCGGAAAATTGCGGTCGGCAAATGCCTGCCGCACAGTGTCGAGATTCTCTCTTACAAAATTCAGGTCCAACATAGTCTTTGCCCGGCCATGAGCCGGAAACCTAGATATTACCAGACAAGACCAACCTACGGCTTGTCTGCTTGTCGATTACCGATGGCTTGGTTTCAATCCCTCTGTGGCATTTGTGTCTGCACCTTTCGTGCCCTTTGTGGTAAAAATGCCGCTTGCCTCCTCTCTCCGTTTGTTCGAGCGGGTACGCTGCCTTAAAATTGGATTCGATATCATCGAAACATTATGGCCCAGAAGATCCGCAAAGCCGTATTTCCCGCTGCCGGCCTTGGCACCCGCTTTTTACCCGCGACCAAAGCGACTCCGAAAGAGATGCTTACGCTTGTCGATAAGCCTTTGATCCAATATTCGGTCGAAGAGGCCGTTGCCAGCGGCATTGAATCGATCCTGATCATTACCGGGCGCGACAAGAGTTCGATGGAGGACCATTTCGATATCTCGTTCGAGCTGGAGCAGGTGCTCAAAGAACGCGGTAAGGACGACATGCTGCAGCTCGTCCGCTCGGTGGCAAAGCTTGCAAACATCAACTACACGCGGCAGGGCGAAGCTCTCGGCCTCGGGCATGCGATTTATCAGGCAAAAGGCTTTGCCGCGGGCGAACCATTTGCTGCCCTGCTGCCGGACGACATTGTAGATTCGGAAAAACCCGCATTGAAGCAGATGATCGAGGTGTTTGAAAAGTATGATGCTCCGGTGATCGCGACAATGCAGATCGAAGGCGAGGCGATCTCCCGCTTTGGCGTCATTGATGCAGATGAGGTTGAACCAAATGTATTCAAGGTCCGCGACATGGTCGAGAAACCGCCGTTCGCCGAGGCTCCGTCCGATCTTGCCATCATCGGCCGCTATATCTTCACGCCCGATATCTTCGCCGCCATCGAACAAACAAAGCCCGGGGCCGGCGGCGAGATACAAATAACCGACGCAATGCGCCTTCTTCTAAAAGACAGGCCGTTCTATGCCGTCAAACTCGATGGCATCCGCCACGATGCGGGCGACAAGTTGGGCTTTTTGATCGCAACAGTAGAGTTTGCGTTAAAGCGTGAAGATCTCGGGCCGGAGTTCCGCAAATTCCTCAAGGGCTTGAAGCTTTAGTACCTTGGAGCTGGAAATGAAATATAACTATTCTTTGACGGTGATCACGCTGGCAACTCTCCTAACGGCGGCATGTAGTTCGACATCGGCTCCGAACACAGCGAACAGTACCCATGCGGCAAATACCGCCACTCCAACTCCGGTCGCCGCCAGCACAACGCCTGCCGCCGATGCATCGCTGGATCTGCTCAAAAGATCGGTCGGCAAGACCGCCGCGGAGATCGGCCTTTGGGAAAATAACGAGATCACCGCCCGGCTTGAAAAACTTCTCGGGGCCGATTACACATCAATGAAGCAAAATTGGCAAACGCAAACGCCTATCGAGGCGGAAGGAAGCGTTCTGTCATTGACCGGATGCGAGAACAACAACTGCGGCGGCAATCAATATCTGATGTATGTTGACACAGCAAACAACAACATCAATGTCTATCGATTCAAGGACGGCAAAATGAAAACCTATTCGGAAAAAGGTGCGATCGAACTGCCGAAAGGCCTTGCGAAAGACCTTGAGACAACAAAGCAAAACGCTGAAACGTCGAAGTAAACCTCAACGACCGCCAGATGTCTCTTGAGAAGATCGCCCAATCGTCCGCAATGTCAGAATTATCTGAACCACTAAGATGATCGCGACAAATGCAAGCAGGGTAAACATGCCAACCCGAAGGCTCTCGGCCTGTTCCGATACGAACCCGATCGTCCACGTAACCGCGGCACCGCCGAGGGTGCCCGTTATGAACAAGGGCGTAGTCCGACGCGTTGAACTCGGGCCAAAGATGCGCGTAAATCGCGAAAGATTTGTCGGGAAAACCGACGATGCGCCAAAACCCGAGACAGCGGCGCCAACACCAAGCCATGTCAAATTCCCTGCTGAAAGGATGATGAACATTCCGGCAAGCATAAGTACAATATCTAGAAACAGCACTTGATTCTCGGACATAAACCGGAAATACACCGGCGCCACACCGCGGCCGGCGACAAAAAACAAAAAGTAGAGAAAGGTTGGTGAGAATAGATTAACGACCGGCGCGCCGTGCAGGCGGTCGGCATACGTCGTCAGCCACCCGCCGATACCACTTTCGAAACCGACCTGAACGAAGTTGAACAACGCTATCGCCCATGCGAGAGCCCCTGTCCAGATCGCTGCCGGTTCCAGGGCTGAAAACTCCTCATGCCCGCTTCCCTCGACATTCGCCGCACGTTCACGCGGCAGTAAAGCGATCAGTGCCGCACCTATCAAAAGCGGCACAGCAAGCAAGATCGATGTAGCGAAAATGCTTTGCTCGGTCGCTGTCGCGTCAACAAAGGGTTTACAAACGATCGCCCCAAGGCCCCAACAGAAATTAAGGATACTCAAGGCCGACGCTCCGCGTAACGGGTTCATCTCAAGCACGAGCATATTTATCGAGGGCAGCGTCAGGCCAACGCCGAGGCCATTAATAAAAAACCCCGTCAGGCACCCCTCGAACGAGTTCATGCTCATTGCGGTAACGCCCAGTGCCATTGCGGCCGTCCCGACAACGGTTGCCGAAAGAAAACCATTCCACCGCCCAAACCAGCTGGACGCGAGCGTGCCCAGGACCGCTCCGCCAAATTGCGCCGGAAAGAGATAGCCGGCCTGAAGATCATCCAACCCGAGGCCGCCCGACAATATGGGCAGGACCTGCCCGATCAGGATAGTGGTGATGCCTGACAGGAAAAATACGATATGAAGCAGTATCGCAAGCTTGTTATCTTTTGCCATTCATAAGCACCGGTGCCCGAAGTAGCCATTGTAAGTGGTAAACCCGAGAATGTTAACCACGCGCCTGATTCGCCAAAGCTGGAAGGATTGGCTAAAATTTAACCAGTCAGAAACTTAGCGTTTTCAATAATATCCGATGCCGCTGGCCAGCATTGAAGAGGCCGTCGAAGATATCCGCGACGGCAAAATGGTAATAATCGTCGATGATGTGGATCGCGAGAACGAAGGTGACCTTGTTTGCGCGGCCGTGAAGGTGACGCCCGAGATCATTAATTTTATGGCCGTACACGGCCGCGGCCTCATCTGTATGCCGATGACGGAAGAACGCTGCGATGAGCTGCAGCTTTCGCCGCAGACTGCAAACAACACATCGAGCATGGGAACGGCATTCACCATTTCGATCGAGGCACGCGAGGGCGTGACCACCGGAATTTCCGCAGCTGACCGGGCAAAAACGATACTGACCGCGGCAGATCCAACTTCGAAGCCATGGGACCTTGCACGCCCGGGCCATGTGTTTCCGTTAAGGGCAAAACGCGGCGGCGTGCTGGTTCGTGTCGGCCAGACCGAGGCGAGTGTGGACATTGCACGAATTGCGGGCCTGCAGCCTGCGGCCGTTATCTGCGAAATAATGAACGACGACGGCACAATGGCCCGAATGCCCGACCTGGAAATATTCGCCGAGAAACACGGCCTTAAGATAATCTCCGTTGCGGACCTTGTTAAATATCGTATTTCCAAGGAAACGCTCGTCAAGCGCATTGTTGAAACAGATCTGCCGACTACCTGGGGCGTTTTCCGAACAATAGTTTATGAGAACGTGATGAACGGCGAAACCCACATCGCTTTTATTATGGGCAATGTTCAGCGGGCAACGGGGCCGGTCCTGGTCCGCGTCCAAACGGAGAACGTCACATTCGCGATGTTCGGGGCAACGGTCGGCGAGGCCGCGGCCGCTTTGCACACCTCTCTCCAAAAGATCTCAGAAGAAAAGTGCGGTATCGTACTCTATTTGCGGCAACGCGAGAATAATCTTGATCTGGTGGACCAGCTTCGCACCTATGCGCTAATGCAGGAAAAGGGTATTGATTTTCAGGACGCAAAACAGCAAACTGGATACGGAAAGACCCACGATTACGGAATTGGCGCCCAGATACTGACGGATCTTGGCGCCCGCAGTATCAGATTGCTGTCCAATCACCCCCCGAAGGTCAATGCCGTTGAGGCGTTCGGCCTTGAGATCAGTGAAAACGTGAGTCTTTGACCACCGCCGCGGCGGAGCCTCCTATTCGAGTATGCCCGACGAGGAAGTCGAACAAAGGGAAGATATCGAACCAGCAGAACCTGCTTCATCGGATGAGACTCCGCGTCCGCAGAGGCGAAGTTTTTTTTCCCGGCGAAATATCATCGTCGCTCTCGCGGGCCTTGGTTTAGGCATCGTTTTGCTTGCCGTAATTGCGATCTTCCTCTATCGCGGCGGCGTCGCGGATACATATATTAAGGCTCAGTTTAAGGCCAAGATGGCCGATATTGGGATCGCTTTTGATGCCGATGTATTTCGTCTGACCATCGCCCCGCTCCGGCTTGAGCTAAAGAACGCGACCTTCAATAATCGGGAAACGGGTGAAAAACTCTTCTTTATCCGCGAGGCCTACCTTGGCCTGTCCGTTGACGACCTTTACGCCTGGCAACTCAGCCGCGACATCACGATCAACACGACCGACATTCGCGGGGCAGAGGTTTGGATCAAATTCGACGCGGAAGGCCGTTCGAATTTTGCAGGCCTCAAGCTTGTCGAAGAAAAACCAGGCCGCGTCAATTTCAGATATGAATCCGTCGTCTTTTCACTTCACGACAGTGTTGTCCACTTCGGTGACGTTTCGAGAAAGATCGCGGCGGACGCGAACAATGTAATTTTTCTGCTAGAACCGGAGAATCTCTCAGTGCCGGATGAACAGAAACGGTACAAATTTGATCTAACCTCAACAGAATCGAAGTTTGTTTATGATGAGCGGGCGCTGGAACCGATCGACCTTCGAGCGACCGGTATCGCGGACCGCTCCGGCGCAGAGATCACGGAGCTCCACCTGACGACACCTATCGGTACGACCAGTCTGAGCGGACGGATCAGCGACTGGACCAATCCGACATACGACCTGAATATCGAATCGACGATAGATCTTACGCAGGCGTCATCTATCTTCCCGCTCGGTACCACGATATCCGGCAGCGGCAATTTCAAGGGCAAGGTCTCGGGCTCCGGTGAAAACTACAAGATCGACGGGTCGGTCGATTCGCAGTCACTGACGGCCGAAGGCGTTTATTTAAAAGGGGTCAACGTCACCGCTACGGTCGAAGGTACAAACGCAAATTACACTACAAACGGCAACGCCGTAGCCGAACTGCTCACATTCGAAGATTTTCGGATCGAGTTTCCAAAGCTGGCAGGAAACGTCCGCGGAACCGGCACAGATTTTCGATGGGTCGGGGAACTTCAAGCCGTGGCCGCAAAAACCGATGCAATGACTATCGGCGGCCTGTTCCTGTCAGATGCTGTTGCCGAATACAAGGATCGCCAGTTTACCGCTAGTGCGGGAAGCGGTAGGGCGCAGAAGTTCTCTATTGCGGACGATGAGTTTGTGGCCCTGACGGCACGGAATCTGCGGTTCTCCATGCCGAATGGCAACGTCAATCTGGATGCGGACAGTGCATCGGCCGCGTCGATGACAAATGAGAATTTCAAGCTGAACGAGCTTCGCGGCCGAAACGTTCGGATAAGGAATGTCGACAAACGGACAAATGTTGACATCAGCTCGTTGCAGGCCCGCAGCGCTGAGCTCAAGGGCCGCCGGCTCGATGATGTAACGGCCGATAAGTTCTCTCTTACTGATCTGCCCAATTCGACCGAGCTATCCGCGTCAAATCTTCGGGCTGCGCGTCTCAATGCAGACGGCACGGTGATCGAGGGTCTGTCCTCTCCTGAAGTTTCTCTTACTGACACACCCGCGGAAACACGCATTTATGCCGATACACTCCGCGTCGCAAAGATCGACGCAGGATCGGCCGTACTCGGCAGCCTGAATATAGCGGGCGTACGATTGACCATTCGCGAAGGACGCATTGAAGGAACCTCGAAAGACATTGACGCCGGCAATGTGACATTGGCAAAGACGGATTCGCTGCCATCGGGCGGCGAACTTCGAGACGTAAAGATCAGCAAACCGGTTTTCATACTCGAACCCGCAGGCCGCTATCGAGCTTCCGCCGACATGAGCCTTGGCGGCGGTATCATCGGCAGCGTGCCTTTAGGAGCGGCGACAGCCCAGGTCGTTGTGAACAACAACGGCGCCGAGCTTAGCGATCTGAATGCCCAGGTGATGGACGGCTCCGTGACGGGCAATGCGACCATCGCTTTTAATGACCGTACCCGTTCGGTGATAAACGCTGACTTCAGCGGCCTCGATCTTGGCAAACTCGCGGCACTTCAAAGCGGCCGCGTAATACCGCTGGAAGGAATTGCATCAGGCCGTGTTGACCTCTCGCTTGCCGGAACCGACTACCGCACGGCAAGCGGTGTGGTCAATGCAACTATCACTGCTGCAGCCGGAACGGATGCTACAAACAAGATCCCGATCAACGGCGCCGTTGACCTTTCCGCCGTCAACGGTTTGTTCAATGTCGATCAAGCTCGCTTGACGGCACCGAACAGTGAGTTGACCGCGACCGGCCGGTTCGATCTGCGAAATGATGATTCGAACCT
>CAUJFK010000194.1 GCA_963169175.1 Acidobacteriota bacterium
ATTGATGATTTTGGGACCGGCTATTCAAGCCTCAGCTATCTTCAACGCCTGCCGGTCGATACGCTGAAGATCGACCGATCGTTCGTAAGCGCAATGGATGATCCCGGCGAAAGCGACGAGATCGTCCGAACGATCATGGCCCTGGCAGACGCTCTGAAGCTGGATGTCATCGCCGAAGGTGTCGAGAATGTTCAGCAACTGACAATCTTGCGCCGGCTTGGCTGCCAGTTCGGCCAGGGCTATCTTTTCGCCCCGCCGCTGCCGCTCGAAGCCGTTGAGAAAATGTTCAGTGAAGGCGCAAATTGGGCAGACATGGCGGGCGATATCCTTCTCCACCGCGATGCGGAGCAGAACGATCTCTTATCATTCAAGTTTACTAATTGACCAGGTGGCCATGTAGTGTGGCTCAATGACAGGGATCGTTTTGGCCTTTGTTTTGTGTCATTTGCGCATTTCGCGGGGCACCATTTTTCCTCGCCTCGACTGAACGGACCACACAATTTCAGAAAGTGTGGCCTGCCGACCACATCTCTAGACAATAATTCCAGCGCAATACCGACTTCGCCCGTTTGACCTCTACCAAACGCAGTCTATAATTGTGGCAATCTTTCAATTGAGGTGAACCGCGCAAATGATGAAGAAAAAGCTCTCGTTATTCCTGTTGATCTATGCATTCGTCGTCTCGGCAGTTCCGGCCCAGACAAAGCTCAATTATCCAAAGCCGCGGAAAGTTGACCAGGTCGATAACTACCACGGCACAAAGGTAAGTGACCCGTACCGCTGGATGGAAGACGCACCGCTCAACGCGGATACACAGGCGTGGATCGAGAGCGAGAATCAATTGACCGATTCGTATTTTTCGTCGATCAACGCCGAACGGGAGGCCATCAAGGCCCGCCTTACCGAGCTTTGGAATTACGAACGCTATTCGGCCCCGTCAAAGGTTGCCGAGGGCTTCTATATCTATTCAAAGAACGACGGCCTGCAGAACCAGAGCGTGCTTTACCGGGCGACCTCTATCAGCGATCCGGGAAAGGTGTTCTTTGACCCGAACAAGCTTTCGACAGATGGAACGGCGGCGCTTAGCGGATCTTCATTCTCTGAGGACGGCAAGCTCTGGGCATACGGTATTGCACGGTCCGGTTCAGACCGCACAGAGTGGAAGGTGATGAACGTCGCGACAGGCGAGCACCTGCCGGATACTCTCCGCCCAAATCGCCAGGGCGGCATTTCATGGCTTAATGATAATTCGGGTTTCTACTATAGCCGCTTCCCTGATGCAAAAGTCGGGGCCGAGCTAAAGAGCGAGAATTATTTCCAGAAACTTTATTTTCACAAACTCGGAACACCGCAGGATGAGGACTTTGTCGTTTACGAGCGGCCGGACAACAAGGAATATTTTGTCGGCGGCGGCGTTTCGGAGGACGGCAACTGGCTTGTTATCAGCGTCGGCAAGGGTACCGAGCGGATGAACATGGTCTATTTCAAGAATCTGACCATGGAAAAGGCCGGCGTGCTTCCGCTGGTGACAAACCTTCAGAATAGCTACTCATTTATCGGAAATGACGGTTCGGTGTTCTATTTCAGGACCGACAAAGACGCTCCGCGAAGCAAGGTCGTAAAGGTCGATGTTCTGGCAAAAGAGCCTGTCTGGACCGATGTTGTCCCTGAATCGGCTGAAACACTGAACGGTGTCGGCTTTATCAACGATCAGCTTGTCCTCAATTATTTGCAGGATGCGCACACGGTCATTTAGATCTACGAGCCGAGCGGCAAATTCGTTCGTGAGGTCCAGCTTCCGGGCATAGGGTCCGCGGGCGGCTTTGGCGGCAAACGGGCCGACAGCGAAACATTCTATTCCTATTCAAGCTACAACGCTCCGCCGACAATCTATCGATACGATATGAAGGCCGGCAAGAGCAAGCTGTTCCGGACGGCGAATGTGAAATTCGACGGGTCGCAGTATGTGGTCGAGCAGGTATTTTACAATTCAAAGGACGGCACACGCGTGCCGATGTTCCTGACCTATAAAAAAGGCCTGAAAAAGAATGGTGCGAACCCGACCATTCTTTATGGCTACGGCGGTTTTAACATTCCGCAAACGCCGGGATTCTCCGTCGCGCGCGTGCCGTGGCTTGAGATGGGCGGCGTCTATGCGGTTGCGTGCCTCCGCGGCGGCAGCGAGTACGGCAAAGACTGGTGGGCGAACGGCGCCAAGCTGAAAAAGCAGAACGTGTTCGACGATTTCATCGCCGCCGGCGAATGGCTGATCGCAAACAAAATTACCGCAACGCCAAAGCTTGCCATCCAGGGCGGATCGAACGGCGGGCTTCTGGTCGGTGCCGTGCTTAACCAACGCCCCGATCTGTTCGGTGCGGCACTGCCGGCGGTAGGTGTGATGGATATGGTCCGCTTTCCAAAGTTCACTATCGGCTGGGCGTGGACATCGGACTACGGCTCGCCCGATGACGCAACCGAGTTCAAGGCGCTCTATGCCTATTCCCCGCTGCACAACATAAGGCCCGGAACAAAATATCCGGCTACGCTTGTTACGACCTCCGATCACGACGACCGTGTATTTCCGGCCCACAGCTTCAAATACGCCGCCACCCTGCAGGACGCCCAGGCCGGCAACGCCCCGATCCTGATCCGCATAGAAACCAAAGCCGGCCACGGCGCCGGAAAGCCAACATCAAAAGTGATCCAGGAACAAGCCGATATCTACGGATTCCTGGTCAAAAACCTGGGGATGAATATGAAATAAGATCCAAGCCGCCCGCGTATTCCCGGTCAAATGATCTCAACGGGTCAACGCCGATAACCCAACGCCGCCAAGCGCCGCCAATTGCCCGAGGGCGGCATTCATAATGTCGCCTAGGCTGAATAACTGGATAAGCCTGGCTTAATTCATATCTAGTTTGTCGAGGCCTTAGGTTTGAACCTTCCTAATAAATCAATGGCTCGATTATCTTTCCAAGCCTTATCGCGTCCTCTTCGTTGCGTTCGCGAGTCCGAGATTGGTTATCTACATCAACATTAACTTTGAATTTCCCTTTCCTAAAATAAAGTGTTGTGCCGGTGCTCGGCGCTCCTGGAAGATCCATCATGATCACCGCCCTGTCGCCAAAACCGACAATTCCCTTCGCTATCCCTCTTGCCCTGCCTTCCAACGCGTCTTGAAAGCTCTCGGCAACTTCTTCAACCGACGAGGGTGCCGCGATAACGAATTTCACGTAAGCAATCGTTTTCCCTTTTTTAAACTGAAAGTTTGAGCTAACACCGATTACTTCTCCTCCTCCTTTCTCAGGCGGCAGCGTACCCCTGCTAACAAACCCAGCTGACTTTTTCTTCAATTTCCAACTAGGATCTGTCTCCTTCATGGCTGCTTCAAATCTGTCGGCGATATCTTTAACATTTTGAATGATAGCCTTTTCCCAGGTCGAAAACGGGTCGATCGACGGGGCTGGTGTTGGAATCGGCCCACTTTTTACCTGCGCCGTTGCTTCGGTTTCAGTCCTAACCGGGACCAGTAAAGCAGCGGTTAATGAGACACTGGCCACTGCCGCTAGAGCTATAAGAACTTTCTTCATATCGTCGTCCTCAAAAGGGCCCTACACGGGTTTACGCGTGCAGGACCGAGAGAATCTACCGAAAGACATAAGCAGACATAACGGGAATATCGGTCGCCTGAGCGTCCGAGAAAGTCTCTTCTCGGACGGTGCCCAATCTACTGTTCACAATTCGCCATATACCTGCGGATTTCTTCCAGACTGCCACATCGATCCGTCCATCGGCATCGTAATCAGACGGGACGGGAAGGTCATCCGGCCCGAGCACATCGAACTGACACACGCGCCAAGCAAGATTGTCGCCGCTATCCAGGCTGTACCATACTCCGGTGGACGGGCGAACAACGGCGGTGTCGGTCAAGCCGTCTCCGTCGTAATCCCCTTGAACCGGAATATCACCCTGCTGGCCCCAAGTTCGAATAAGCCACGCTCCATCTGAGGACTGAATTATATACCATTTGCCTTCACTCGGACGCCAGATTGCGAAATCGGATTTGTTGTCGCCGTCATAGTCGCCAGGGACGGGAATATCACCTGAAACTCCCCAGTAGACCACCTGTTCGCCGCGATCCGAACTTCGGAGAATGACCCACTTTCCATCAGAGCTGTTCCAGGTACCGAAATCCGCCTTATGGTCAGCATCGAAATCTCCAGTCACCGCTTTATCACCAAAAAGATGGTTAGGAGTGTAATAAACCTCCAGTTGTCCCGTCGTACTTCGCATTACCCTCCAACGGCCGTTCTCTCGAACGGCAGGATCGGTGATGCCGTCGCCATCATAATCTGCTGGAACAATGGGGTTGTTTGGAGGCAAATACGAGGGAATGGTTGATACGTTTCCTTCTTCATCCTTCACTATCCAATCGGATGAACGAACGACAGCTATTTCACCGCCATCAGAATCGTGAAACAGGTAATCGCGTGCGTCGGCATGCCCCGAATTAAACCGGTGAGAACACCGACGCCCCGAATCATAATTATTCGCAACGCTGTGGTCCTCGAATGAATCCCTTGTTACACGCAAGGAGGTTGCGGAGGATCCGCGTTTGAATCGGCTCCTCGTTTCGCCACCTTCCTGATAGGTTTCGAGTGCCTCGATGAACCTTACTTCGGGCTCTTCTTTGCCGTACGACGGGTCGTAAAAAGTTCCGCCCAAATTAACCGTTGCGTGGAAAGTGAAATGCGGATTTTGCTCTACTCTCTCGCCGTTGGTCCAAAGCGCGTCGCGAGTGACTTGCATTGTTACACGGCAGCCCAGAGGATTGCCCGAAGACGAAGAACAGAAGTCTCCCGAAATATATTCGTAATAGTTACGACTTCCAGAAGTCCGGGCTGGATCACCGCCCCAGTGATACTTTATCTCAGCACTGTTGAATCCGATGCTCTTCATTAGCCCAACAAAGATAAGAGCATTATCCCTGCATTGAGCCTTTCGATCGCCGAGATCAGAGATTATTTTCAAGGGGTTTTCGTCTTGAATTGGTATCTGGCCGGGCGTGTATATAGTTTGGGCCGAAAGCGAATCGTTAATCTTCTTTATTACTTCCGAATCCGTTCTATCGCTTTTCATTCGGCCAGTCGACCATTTGAGGGCCTCATCGAAAAGGCCCGGATAAGGTATGCCGGCTGCATTTCTAAACGGAATTGCATCAGGCTCACCAGCCAACCAATGAACGCGGTGTTTGCCCGACTCGCCGATTGGATCCCAGTTCGCTCCGTTATCATACGATATCTCCCAAGTAAACTCGTACTCAGACATTTTCACAAATTGTCCGCTTTCTAGCTTTGCGTACGGAATCGATATTCCCGAAACGCGAACAGCTCCCCCAACGATTGAAACGGGAAGGTCTGTCGCGAGCTCAACTGATCCTTTCTTTACTCGTAACATTGCATTTCGAGCCGTACTTTGGGTAGGGTTGATCCCAAGATCGACGAAAACCGTCACAGTGGCATTAGGACCTCTGACGTAGGCTACGGGAAATTCTGGATCGTTGGTCTTCGTCCATGTTGGGACTGTGCCGTCTTGCTCGTCAATGATTGGTTGTCCAGGGAGAACATTGAACTGCCTGATCGGCTTGTCTCCGCTAAAGCCGACTGCATTCACTTTCACTACAGGGGATGGCGTCGGTAGCGGACTCGGCGGTGGCGTCGCGGTGGGCGTTACACAAGGAGGCATCTCTCCGGCCGTTAGTGGTTGGCAATCCGGTGTCGGCGTTGGCGTTGGCGTCGGGGGCAGATTTGGAAACGTGTGGCAGACGCCTGTGGAGAAGGAATAGTAATATTGGAACAAATACCAAACTCCGTGTCTGCTATCAACACAATATTGTTCGTTGCTGATCGCATAGAAAGTTGGGTGATAGCCGTCTATCGAAGGATAGGCGTGAAGATCACCGGAACTCATGCATTGCTCAGTCACGGGCCGCCAGAGACAGCTTCGAACTGCCGCGTCGTAATACGGATGGTACGTGAAGGCAGTCCCAGCCAGCCCGGAAACCCTTTGCGGAGCCGCGTCATCCCAGACGATGATCGAATAACCGTAGATTTCGTAAGACTGCGAATTGGTGTAGCCGCAAAACGCGAGTACAAGAAAGAAGGAAAGTACAAAGGTTGCAACAGATTTGTTCCTCATTGCCTGTCACCTCCTTTGTGCGGGCCTTCAAATGGTTCAAAATCGTTGTTAGTAAACACAGATTGCCCCGTTCGTTCCTCCGGCCTGAGTTCGTAGCGTACAAAGCCTTTCGCAAACTCATTTATAAATTCCGAGAATTTTGCGAATTCTTTCTCACCGATAGATTCTCGAAAACTGTCACGTAGTCGAAGGGCTACTGCGTCTCTTTGGGCTTGCAGCGGTTTCAGTTCATGCGGGACGGCGGCCCCTACAGGAATACTGCTGTCCGGATTCAAGGGCGGCCATGGATTTTTCTCGCGAATTTGCAGAATAATCAAGTCTGCTTGTTGATCAATCGGGGCCACCTGCTCGACAAAGCGCGCGGATGCCTCACGTAGAACGTGGCTGCTCACCGGCGAGATCTTTGCTTGTCGGACAAAGTAATCACTCCAAAGCGAGGCATCGTCGCCAGCACTTCGGGCCTTTTCAGCTTGCGCATCGAGCCTTGGAGGCAGGCTGAAAATCACCGACCAAAGAACCGTTTCAGGAACGTCCGGGGCAGACGTGTCAAACGGCTTTTTCGTATCGTAGGCTTGATCAGTCTTATGGTCCTTGATCATCAGATTTGCTGAGTCAGGCTTTGCTTCCGGTAGGAACACTCGTACCACGGCGTTACTCCGCACAGAGGAAAGAATCTCACTGACAAGTCTGGGCGAACTACCAAGAACGACCAACCCACTGAGTCCGATTATCGAAGCAACGCCTAATATCGGTATTTTTCGCATGTTCATTCTCCTTGAATGCTTTAGAATGAAAGAAAACGAAGCGAGCGAGGCAACGGGCGTATCTGGCTTCGGTTCCTTCTCGGTTTCGGGTTGAGCTTTTGCGGTGTTTTACGATAGAATGCGGATTGTCTAGGTCGCATCTGTTGTCTCAAACACGGCAGAAGCACTTACGCAAAAGTCCTGACGTTATCGCAAGTAACGTCAGGACTTTTGCGTTGAAACGATCTTGGATCAGCAGCAAACCAGTAACCGCCAAAAACGTCCCCCCCCCGCATGTATTCGTTGGATAGGTGGAGCAAAACAGTTTCGGTTGAAATTGCTGCGAAACATATAAATCCTACTTAGGCTTTCTTGGGGTTGACGGAACGATAGCAGGAAACTCACCCGGTGCCAACATTGTTTTGCTTTCTTGAAATACGACCTCAATTTCGGGAGTTTTTTATCGACCCAGCTTCGAAAATATAGACATTAACTAGAGACGTTGGCTTTGCCGATGACTGCTTCGAATAAGTTTCCGCAATCTCCGCAAGGCTCGTTCCTGCCGGCAAGACCAGATCCGCGATATAATATCCGCGATCTATGGAACCGCTTGCAAATCGGATACGGCCGACGATGCTTGATGAATATGTCGGGCAGCAGCATCTTGTCGGCGCGGGAAAGCCGTTGAGGCTGGCGATTGAACAGCGCCACGTATTTTCGTTCGTTCTTTGGGGCCCGCCGGGCACGGGGAAAACCACGCTTGCGCGGATCTATGCAAATGCCATCAACGCGGAATTTTACGAGCTCTCCGCCGTTTCGGCCGGCAAGGAAGATATTCGCCGCATCGTAAAGACGCCGTCGCTCGACGGCCGGCCGCGTGTTTTGTTCCTTGACGAGATTCATCGTTTTAATAAAGCGCAGCAGGATTTTCTGCTTCCGTTTGTCGAAAGCGGCGATCTGGTCCTCGTCGGCGCGACAACCGAGAATCCCTCATTCGAAGTGATCCCGGCCTTGCTTTCACGGCTGCGGGTGTTCGTCCTGAATGAGCTATCGGATGACGACATGGCCGCCATCATCGGGCGGACCGGCTATGACCTCAACGCTGATGCCCGCGACTGGCTTATTGAAATGGCAAACGGCGATGCACGCCAGGCAATCACGATGATCGAGAATACAGCACGGCTTTACGACACCATCTCGCTTGAGACGCTAAAAGAAACACTGCAATCCAAGTTCCTCA
>CAUJFK010000195.1 GCA_963169175.1 Acidobacteriota bacterium
CCTGCTCCCGTTTCCATGAACCATACAAACTCCGCGAGCTGGCCAAATGTTACATCCTTGCGGATCGCACCCGCAGCTTCGAAGAGCGGTTCGGCGGAGAGGCGGCAGTATTGAAAACCGCCGCCTAAGGGCGCGACCTTGTCGCCGTTTGCCTTTGTATACCCTTGCGCCACACGGCGGACGCGCTCGGCGGTAACATCTTTGGCAATTTTCGGGTCCATCTCGACCAGAATAAACCGCCGGTTTCCGCCGTCCTCAGCATTCTGCTTCAAAACCGCATGCCCCGTAGTACCCGAACCGGCAAAACTGTCGAGGATCAGCGAATCTTTGTCCGTCGCGATCTGGAGAATGCGTTGAATCAGGCGCGTGGGTTTTGGTGTGATAAATACATCGTCAGATGTCTCGAAATCAACAAGTTCTAATAGTTCTTTCTTGGCTTCTTGGGTATGTCCTACTTCAGTATGAAACCACATCGTTTGCGGTACGATTCCGGCCTTGACGTCCGACATAAATCGCTTGAGCCTTGGCATATTGCTTCCAGATGCTCCCCACCAAATTCGGCTATCAGCTTCGAGAGCGTCAAAGCTCGCTCTGGAAATTGTCCAGTAACGTCCGCGCGGTGGCCCGTCAACTGTTCGTCCAGATGGTGAGGTAACCGGATACGTGCCCAGACTGTAATAGTTTCTCGCCGTCAAATCGCTGGAGGTCCAGTCGCCACGAGGATCATTGTCTGGATTTTTGTAGCGAGCATCGGCGCTGGCAGTACGACTCAACAGATTCGGTATCCAGATCTCGGAATTCTTGGCGTAAATCGCAACGTAATCGTGATCTTCCGATAAATGACGAGCGGAATTCTTTGGTGAAAAAATTTTCTGCCACAATACCGTCGCTACAAAATTTCGGGCCGCGAATATTTCATCCATCAGGAGCCGCAAATTGGGAAATTCATTATCATCAATCGAAACAAAGATCGCTCCATCTTCACGCAGGAACTGTTTTAGCAGGAGCAGACGCGGGTACATCATGCAGAGCCAGCGGTCGTGGCGGTCGAGGGTTTCGCCTTCCTTTCCCACTACCTCGCCGAGCCATTTTAGTATCTCGGGGCTTTTTACATTGTCGTTATACGCCCAGCCTTCGTTGCCGGTGTTGTACGGCGGGTCGATATAGATGCACTTCACCTGCCCCGCATATCGCGGCAGCAACGCCTTGAGCGCATGAAGATTGTCGCCCTCGATAATGAGGTTCTCCTGGCTCCCCTCCTTACGAAGGAGGGGTGGCGGCGTTTCGCCGACGGGGTGGTTCTTTGCATCGGCACTTTCAACTTGCGTGGAACTGACAGTTGTGAGAACCACCCCGTCAGTTCCGGCAAAAGACGCCGGAACTGCCACCCCTCCTTCGCAAGGAGGGGAGCAAGAAAGCTCCGCGACCGGCTCAAGCAGGCGGAAGGGGACTTCCTTGTGATGTTTTACAACGGCTTCTTTTCCGATCCAGTTTAGAACAGGCATATGCGAGAAAGATCGTGCGGTCTGGACGCAGCGGTCGGTGCAATTATCGGCAAGGCGGGAAATTTCCGCAAATCAGAACGGCAAGGGCCGCTTAGGACACGGCCGCTATCGCTCGCGGTTCTGACGCTTTCGCACAATGCCGCCGACGGTCACTGTTTCGCGTAAGTTTAGTATAAGTTGGCCTTCGTTGGTTAGTTCGGGGCGGAGGAAGCGTTCGGTTGTGGGGACGCGGATTTTGTAGTGGCGGCAAAAGGTTGAGGCGTGGATACCGGCGCCGCCGGAGCCGAGCCGGCGGATAGGGAAGTGTTCGGCGAAGCGATCGTATGCCGGTTGGATGGCGATCTGGTCATCTTCGCGGCTGTAAAAAAGCGCGACCGCCTTTGGGCTGCCGAGCAGTTCGTACATCTTCCGGTTCAGAAAAAGCTTGCCTTTGAAATTGATGGTAACTCGCGGTTTGCTCGACTGGCCAAACGCATTCGCCGGCCCGCCGCGGAATTTTTCCCATTTTCTGTCAAGTGTCATATTTTCGATGTTCCTCCTGTGTGTTGGTATGTGCTGAATATTGCACAATGTTGCAAGAATAGCACAGACGTTTCAATTATGCAACAGGTTTTTTATTTGGGTGGGGCCTGGATCTGAAAGTCCGTCGTTCCGGTTTTAATTAACTCGGGGGAAGATGGATGAACTCGCGGGATTTGCCGAATATTGAGTGATTTTGCCAGGAGTGACATTGCGCGGCGTCAATTCGCCGTTTCCTGAGGCCGAAAATGAAGCCCGCTTGTTCGGAACCGGGAGCGATAGCGACTGGGTTCTTGCCACCGCTGCTTGTACAAGTCAGAACTGCGAGCGGCCTCTATCTCTTTTTGCCCGCGAATTACGCGCATTTTCACGAATAGAAAGAATTCATTTTTCATTCGAATCAGTTCGCGTTATTCGCGGGCCGATTAGCGGCCTGGCCCCCCGGTCTGCGGCTTTGCGTACCGCCATCGGGCTATGCTATTCTTACTCCTTTGTATTGACACCGATATCCTTTCATTTATAGGAGCAGAATATTAAAAATGGCTAATGGAACCTCTCCGCAGATCGGCGAAGTCGTCCAGATCATCGGGCCGGTTGTTGACGTTGAGTTCAAGGATTATCTGCCGCCGGTTTATCAGGCGCTTCGTATTACGTCCGAGGGTTTTGATGTTGAAACGCCGGTGGACGTCGTTGCCGAGGTGCAGCAGCACCTGGGCGAAGGCCGCGTGCGTGCCGTTTCGATGCTGCCGACGGACGGCATGGTCCGCGGAATGAAGGTCATTGACCTCGGCGGGCCGATAACCGTTCCGGTCGGCGAGGCGACGCTTGGGCGCGTGATGAACGTGATCGGCGATCCGGTCGATGAACTCGGCCCGGTAAATTCGGAAACGCGTTCGTCGATTCATAGACACGCCCCGTCATTCGATGAACAGGCGACCGAACTTGAGATGTTCGAGACGGGCATTAAGGTCATCGACCTCGTTCAGCCGTTTCTTCGCGGCGGAAAGATCGGGCTTTTCGGCGGTGCCGGCGTTGGCAAAACGGTCCTCATTATGGAGCTGATCAACAACGTCGCCAAAGGCCGTGAAGGCTTTTCGGTATTCGCCGGCGTCGGCGAACGAACCCGCGAAGGCAACGACCTGCTCCGCGAAATGGTCGAATCGAAGGTCATTACTTACGGCGACGATTTTAACCACAACCTCGAAGAAACCGGCCGGTTCGATCTTTCAAAGGTAGATAAATCGAAGATCCCGGGATCAAAGGTGTCGCTCGTTTACGGCCAGATGACCGAGCCTCCGGGAGCGCGTCTCCGCGTTGCACTTTCGGGCTTGACGGTCGCCGAATACTTCCGCGATCAGGGCAACGACGTGCTGTTCTTCGTTGATAATATTTTCAGATTTACACAGGCAGGCTCAGAAGTGTCCGCATTGCTCGGCCGCATGCCTTCGGCCGTGGGATACCAGCCGACGCTCGCCACCGAAATGGGCGAAATGCAGGAACGCATCACCTCGACCAAGACCGGCGCCATCACATCGATCCAGGCCGTCTATGTGCCCGCCGACGACTACACAGATCCGGCACCGGCGACGACATTCGCTCACCTCGACGCTGTCACCGCGCTTTCTCGTCAGATCGTGGAACTTGGCATCTACCCTGCGGTCGATCCGCTGGCGTCGAACTCGCGAATTCTCGACCCGCAAATCGTGGGCGAGGAACATTATGTAACAGCTCAGGAAGTGAAGCGTATCCTACAGCGTTATAAGGACTTGCAGGACATCATCGCAATCCTCGGTCTGGACGAATTGTCAGAAGACGATAAATTGACAGTGGCCCGAGCCCGCAAAATTCAACGCTTCTTTTCGCAGCCATTCACAGTTGGCGAGCAGTTCACTGGTTTGAAAGGCGAATACGTGAAGGTCGCGGACACGATCAAAGGCTTTAAGGAGATCCTCGAAGGAAAATGCGATGATATGCCGGAACAGGCATTCTATATGGTCGGCACCATCGAGCAGGCGAGAGAAAAAGCCAAAAAGATGGCAGCGGGGGCCTAAGGAGAGGCGGGTCTCTGGCTGGCGAGCGTAGATTGCAAACACGCCGGACCGAGGCCGGCGTTCCAATATGCTGAAACTTGAAATAGTAACTCCGGAAAAACGGGTAGTAGATGAAACGGTCGATTCCGTAACGGTCCCGACACTTTCGGGCGAAGCCGGAATTCTGCCGAATCACGCGCCGCTTATTTCGGCCTTAAAGCCTGGCATCCTAAGCTTCACCAACAAAGGTGCAACGGAAC
>CAUJFK010000196.1 GCA_963169175.1 Acidobacteriota bacterium
TGAGGCCGCTAAATTCGGACTCACGACGACCGAGATACTTGATGTCATCCGGCAACTGCAGGAAGCCGGCAAGGCCGATATGCTTAAGCTCCTGCATTTTCACATCGGTTCTCAGCTCACCGACATCAAGCGCATCAAAAATGCGATGAAAGAGGCCGCCCGGACCTATGCAAAGATCCGGCAGATGGGCATCCCGATCGAATATCTCGATGTCGGCGGCGGAATGGCAGTCGATTATGACGGCTCGCGAACCTCTTTTGAATCATCCGCGAATTACAACGCCCGCGAGTTTGCGAACGATGTTATTTATGTCATCAAGACCGTGTGCGATGACGAGAATGTCCCGCATCCGACGATCATTCAGGAGTCCGGCCGATACCTTTCCGCGTATCACGCGATGTTGGTGACCAACATCCAGGACGAGATCGAGACCGTGGTCGAAGATCTGACGCCGATGACGATCGACGAAGAAGATCCGCCGGTCGTCCGCGAACTTCACGACCTCCGTGAAACGATCAACGCAAAGAATTATCGCGAGTATTATCACGATGCCCTCGAACATCGCGAGGGGCTTTTCACAATGTTCGATCTCGGGCTTATCACCCTTGAAGACAAAGGGAAGGGCGAGGTTTTGTTCTGGGACGTTTGCGAACGCGCCGACCAGTTTGCACAGCAGAAAAAGTACGTCTCCGAAGAATTTGACGATCTTCGAAAGCTGCTCTGCGCTAAATATCTGGCCAATTTCTCAGTTTTTCGGTCAATGCCTGACAATTGGGCGCTGGAACAGTTATTTCCAATAATCCCAATACATAAACTCAACAAAAAGCCGACGGAATATGCTACGCTATGTGATATTACCTGCGATTCCGACGGGATCGTTGACAAGTTTGTGGACCTGCATGATGTAAAGACCGTTCTCGAGCTCCACAAACTGGTCAAGGGCGAGCCCTATTACCTGGCAATGATGCTGGTGGGCGCCTATCAGGAGGTCATGGGCAACAACCACAATCTCTTCGGCGTGCCTCACGAAGCTCACATTTTTATTGGTGAGGACGGCCATATCATCAGGAAAGTTATCTATGGCGCGACGCTGGCCGATTCTATCGCAACGGCCCGATTTGATGCGGTCCAGCTCCATGATCAGTTTCGGCGCGGTGTCATGAAGCGGATCAAGGATGGTGAGCTTTCGACCAAAGAGGGTAATAGCCTGATCGAATTCTATGAGAACCAGGCTGAGAGTTATACCTACTTATCGCCGAATGGTAATTAAGGCATATGGATAGTGATCTTCTGTGTTCCAAATGCGGCGGTGGAATGATTCGGGGCTTCATCTTCGACCGCGGCGATTACAACTTTAAGCAGCAGCAGGTATGGGTCGAAGGCGAGCCTGAATCGTCGTTTTGGTCAGGGCTAAAAACCTCCGGCCGCGACGCACGCACCGTCGATGCTTACCGCTGCACGGGCTGCTCCCGGCTTGAGTTTTTCGCCGGCGGCACAACAGAAATTTAGCAATTTTCTTACTTTTATATTGTTCCTGGAGAATCTATGATGGCGGCTCAAAAGAAATCAAAGTCTGCAAAGTTTTTAACCGTACCAACACGTCCTGTACCGATCGATCGGGACCGCTCCGTCGCCGGTCTGTTGGAGAAAATGGAGGGTGCGGGCTTTGGTGCCAAACAATTGGCGGAAGCACACCGAATTTGGCTCGATATGCTGGACGACAACTCCACTATCTACGCTTGCGGTTCGGGCAACCTCATCTCATCTGGCATGCGGCGTTTGTTGGCCTATGTGATCAAGAACCGCTTTGTTGACGTCCTCGTCATGTCGGGCTCGGTACTGTATCAAGACATTCACGAAACCCTCGGCCGAAACCATTTCCAGGGACACCCAAGCATGATCGATGAGGAGCTGCAGACAGCTGACATCGTTCGTATTGGCGATACGCTGGCAAACAGCGAGGAATATCAGGAAGCCGACGAGTGGATCGGCAGCGTTATCAATCAGCTAGATCTTACACGGTCATATTCGGTCCGCGAATATCTTCACGTCCTCGGCCGCGAGTTGGCTGAGATCGCTCACGAGGATGGTGTCATTACATCGGCTTATAAGGCCCGTATTCCTGTATTTTGTCCGGACCTGTTGGGATCTGAAATGGCGATTGGCCTCGCGCGGGCCCGATTCGAAAAGAAATCCCAGCTTGCGTTCGATATCACGCAGGACATGATAGATATGATGCAGATCGCGCAAAAGACGCGCAATTCCGGCGTCATCACGCTCGGCAGCACCGCCAGCCAGAGTATGCTGAATTTGACCGAGATGGCGTCTTATATCACCCGTACGACCCCGCGCGGGCATAAGTATGCGATCTCGATCACAACAGATTCTGCCCCTCTCGATATCCGCACGCCTTCCTTCGGCGGACAGCATACAGATATGTTCGGCAAGCTCGGCCGCGGTGCCACAACGGCTTATGTTCCGGCTGACCCGTCGATCGCACTGCCGATGATAATCACGGCACTGTCGCAGACCGCCGCGAAATTTATGAAAGGACGAAAACGTCCGAGCTTTAGCTTTGCGGGCAAAGAAATGTCGATCGAGGTCCCGTAAAAATAATTAGCTGCCATTTTATCCGGTGGACTCATTTCATCGGGAAAGACCGCCAAACCGATCATGGCTCCCACAAATGCCAGGTCTGCGGTCCGGATGACACAAGTTCCCGTCATTTCGCCAGATTTCCTCTCAAGACCGAGGCTCCCACCTTTAGCTCGGATCAATATCTTCAATCGATCTATCAGAACCGAATTCCCTTCCTCATCGTATATTAGGTTTGTCCCTATTGAATAGATGGCCCTAGGGGAATAAACTTTCTTAATGAAGTTCTTGGGAGAAAACAACGATGTTTGGTAAACGATATTTTTTTATTCTTATTTCATTAGCGGCCCTCGCGGCGGGCGGCTGCAAGACAGGCCTTCTCGGCGGCGACACTCCTGCCGGCCCAAGTGAGGTAGCCCCACCGGCACCGCCAGTGGTTGTCGAGGGCGTTCGGACATCTTATGCGGACGTTGTTGAAAAGACATCGCCGGCTGTCGTCCGGATCCTGGTCGAAGGCAAAACAAAACAGGCACCGGCCGAAAATTCACCCTTTGGGGATGATTTCTTTAAGCGATTCCAGCAGCGGCCGCAGATCCAGCGTGGCCTTGGTTCAGGCGTTATCGTCAGTGCTGACGGCACCATTTTGACGAATGCGCACGTTATCGACGGCGCCGATAAGGTCACAGTTCTGACGGCAGATAACAAGACTTTCGACGCAAAGATAGTTGGCACAGACAAGCCAAGCGATCTGGCCGTCGTTAAGATCGAGACGCAGAATATGCCGTATCTTACGCTTGGCAACTCAGACACGGTCAGGGTCGGCGACATTGTTCTTGCGATCGGCAATCCGCTCGGTATCGGCCAAACGGTCACGTCCGGCATTATCTCTGCAAAGGGCCGCCGGACTGGTTTGAGCGATGGAAGCTTTGAAGACTTTTTGCAAACCGACGCACCGATCAACCGCGGCAATTCGGGCGGAGCGTTGGTCAACCTGAATGGCGAACTGATCGGCATCAACTCGCAGATCCTTTCCGCTCCCGGTTCGGAAGGCGGCAACATCGGAATTGGTTTCTCGATCCCGTCAAACATGGCAAAATCTGTAATGGAGCAGCTCCTAAAAGACGGCCGCGTCCGCCGGGGCAAGCTTGGCATCGGGATCCAGAATCTTACGGGTGACACCGCAAAGGCCCTTGATATTAAAGACACCTCCGGCGTTCTGGTTAGCAATGTCCTCGCTGGAAGTGCCGCCGAAAAGGCAGGCCTCAAACGCGGCGACGTTATTACCGCGATCAACAGCGAGAAGATCGAGGACAGCAATGTGCTTCGCAACAAGATCGCGGGTACACTGCCAGGCACCGTGATCAAACTGACTGTTCAGCGCGAAGGCGGGACACAGGAACTGTCCGCTACGCTCGATGAGCTCGAGACTAATTCAAACCCCGCCAATCCAGCTTCAA
>CAUJFK010000197.1 GCA_963169175.1 Acidobacteriota bacterium
CCTCTACCGCCATTTTCAAAATAATCATTGCGATCAAATCACGGAATACGATCGTTCTCTCCCCGCACCCGTCGGCCGCGCGGTGCATAGCCGAAACTGCCCGCGTTATGCGCGAGGCGGGCGTAAAGCACGGTCTTCCGGCCGAGGCCGTGATATGCCTTACAACATCAACGATCGATGGTACTGAGGAGTTGATGCGGCACAAAAAAACGGCGGTGATCCTGGCTACCGGCGGCATCGGCTTAGTTCGTGCGGCCTATTCATCGGGCAAACCTGCCTTTGGCGTCGGCCCCGGCAATGTGCCGGTGTTCATCGAACGGACGGCAAATATTGAAAAGGCGGTTGCGGATATTCTTACCGGAACATGCTTTGATAACGGTACGATCTGCGCTTCGGAACAATCCGTTGTCGTGGATGCTCCGGTCAGCGATAAGGTTCGCGAACAGTTCAAGGCCCAGGGCGGACATTTTCTGAGTTCATCCGAGGCTGACACGGTCGCGAAGATCCTGCTTACGCCGCAGCGGACGTTGAACCCGGCCATTGTCGGTAAATCCGCTGATTATATTGCGAATCTTGCGGGTGTCTCAATACCATCAGGTACACGCTGCCTGCTGGCCGACTGCGGCGGTGTAGGGCGCGATTTTCCGTGGTCGATCGAAAAACTTTCGCCGATGCTGGCGTATTTTGTGGTTGATGGCATAGAAGCGGGAGCCAACCGGTGTGAGGAAGTTTTGAAATTCGGTGGGATGGGACATACGGCGGGCATGCATACGCAGAACCGCGATGCCGCGATCCGTTACGGTAAGCAAATGCCGGCTTCGCGTGTCGTAATCAATTCGCCGACGACGCACGGGGCGATCGGACTTTCAACGGACTTGCCCCCTTCCATGACGCTCGGTTGCGGGTCATGGGGCGGGAACGTGACCTCGGACAATGTCTCGCCGATTCATTTGATGGATATTAAGCGCGTTGCGTTCGAGACGAAACCGGTTTCGCGGCAGGGATCTACCGTACCAAAGACGATTCAGCCGGCGCCGTCAAGGCCGATGCCAAAACGTGATCAGATCGCGGCGATCGTGGATAGCTTCTTGACGAAAAAGCTGACCGAGGTCGCGCCGGCACCACCGGCCGCCACAGCTCCGGCGGCGGCGGAAACGCCGGTCAAGACCGTTATTCATGAACTACGGCCGCAATCAGACAATGGCTCAAGGCCGGAACCTGTCGATTTTGTCAGTGAGGCCGATGTCAGGACAGCGGTTGAAAAGGGTGCGAAGATCTATATAACTTCAAAAACGATCTTGACGCCCGCGGCCCGTGATCTAGGGAACGAGAAGGATGTCTTTGCAAAGGCTTAACGGCCCGATCATGAAATTTGCGATTGTTCAGGCCATGCTGCTCGCATTGGTTGTGGTTGGTTCTGGCCAGGAACAAGCGGCGCAGAACCAGGCTGCAGCGCCGATCAGTGCCGGAATTGTCGTTGATAACTCAGGCTCCTTCCGAATGATCTTCGAGCGGGTCGTGAGCGCAACTCATTCGGTAATTGACAGCCTCAGGCCCGGCGATGAAGCGTTCCTCGTGACATTCATTGATACGCCTAAGATCGTTCTGCGCCAAGAGATGACGCGGGAAAAAGGCGGGCTTAAGGACGCTGCCGACAATATGTTCATCGAAGCCGGTCCAACTGCGCTTTTGGACGCGGTCCTGGCGGCCTCGAGATATATGGCGAATCACGCAAGTGCCGATGTAGAACGGCAGCGTGTGCTTGTGTTTATTACAGATGGCGACGAACGGCAAAGCGTCACATCGCTTGACGAAGCGATAAAGTCGGCAAAAGACGCCAAAGCGCGTATTTTTGTTCTTGGGCTGTTTGACGAGAAGTTTTCTCACAAGATCGTGGATAGGTTAGTAAAGGAAACCGGTGGGGCGAAGTTCGTTCCAAAGCGTGCCAACGAGACAGCCGAAGCGGTCAAAGGGTTGCTAAGTGCAATAAGGTCAAAATAGATCGCCGGGTAGCGATGGTCAAATCAACAGCCCAAAAGATAGTTTGCGAGGGATGCGGCGCGGATGTGCGCCAAGGATCAGCCTTTTGCTATAATTGCGGCGAGTCGATCGATCTGGCCCCGCCGCCGCCCGCGATCATCAAGCCGGACCCCGAACTCCTGAACGGCAATTTGCCATCCACGGAACCGATGCAGGCATTTCGAGATCCGGAGCCGCCACCCGTACTGGTCCCATCGGGAAGCCCGGACCGGCCGCCGATGCCTGCTGCAAAGACCGAGGTCTTTCCGCGTGCCGCGATGGAGACGCCTCGACGGCCGCGTACGCGGGTCAGGAAGCTCCCGGAGGTTGAATACATCGAGCGCAGCTCGCTATCAGGCGCATTTATAATTGCGGCGGTCGTGTTGACCGTTATTGCGACCCTTTTGGTCGCAGCGGCGCTATATCTGCAGTAATCTCAGAGAGGTTTCGCCGCGTCAGGCCGGCAACGAAATATGCAAGCACTTGGAATGATCGAATGTATGGGCCTGGTGGCGATGATCGAGGCAGCCGATGCGATGGTCAAGGCGGCCGATGTGAAGCTGGTCGGCTATGAGAAGGTCGATGCGGGGCTGGTTACGGCGATCGTTCGCGGTGAGGTCGGGGCTGTAAAGGCGGCAGTTGATGCCGGAGCCGCGGCGGCGCGTCGGATCGGTACTGTTACGGCTGTACACGTCATTCCTCGACCGCACGACGAGGTCCCGGAGGGAATATCTGTCCTCGAAACCGGGGAAACAACACGTAAGAAAATATCAGGATCTGTGCCGGAATAGGTGTAATGCTGCGGTTCAAGGCCCAAGGTCCAGCTCAGACTCACCGTTCGTTCCTTTCTGTGGTCAGGTTCAATGACTCACCACAGAGGCCCACGAAAAAAGAAACGGCACTGCTTCATTTCTGCTTGGTTGCGGCGGACTTTGGCGGCCCGGAGCCGTCGTTGTCGGCAACGCGGCCGGCCTTTGTGATGGGGATGCGTTTTTGTTTGTTCGGGCCGTCGTTGACGACGACCTTTATATTTCGGAACGTGCCGTCCTTTCGGTCGTTGGATGGAATGTAACCGATCGAATACTGCATTCTCAGCTCAGATCCGATCTCCTTTGCAATACCAGCGAGATCGGCAGTTGATTCGGGAAAATATGCCCTGCCGCCCGTTTCGTCGGCCAAACGCTGGAGAAGGCCTTTTGCCTTGTTCTGCGGGCTCTTTGAAATAAATCCGCCATCCTTGCTCAGGTCTTTCACAAAACCGATGGCATAGATCTGGACATCGCTTTCACGCAGCATTTCAAAAAGCTGAGCCTCCGAATAATAGCTGTCGCGGTCTTCGCCGTCCGAAACGACGATCAACGCCCGCCGCTTACGGTCGTCTTTGCCGCGATCGACCTTGTATTCACTGACTTTCTCGGCCGCAAGGTAAACGGCATCAATAATGGCAGTTTGCCCGCCTTCGATGAAGAGGTTGTCCAGCGAATCGTTCAGTTCGGTCTTGTTAGAGGTGAAGGGCTGTTCGATCGTGATCTTATCACGGCTAATAAAGCGGATGAGCATTGCTTCATCCGAGGGGCGATTTGCATTGACCAGGATCTTTCCGGCCTCTATTACCTGTTCAAGCTGCTTGCGAAGCGAACCCGAATTATCGATGACCAGGCCATAATTGGTCGGTACCTCCGAAAACGAAAAAAAGCCGATCTGCTGTGGAGTGCCGTCCTCAAAAATTTTGAAGTCACCCTCTCGAAGGCCGCTGACGGGCCGGTTGTTTCGGTCAACAACCTTTACGTTCAGGTTAACGAGTTCTGTTTCAACTGTTATTATGCCTTCTTCCTCTTTGATCGGGAGCGGCGTTGGCGTAGGTGTTGCCCGGACGGCCGAGCGGGCAGATTCCGAGGCCTGGCCCGCGGCAGGACGGGAATAATAGCCGACAAAGACCATCGACGCGATCACACTTACGATCGATACAAAAAAGACCCGTTTCATAATCTCACTTGAAATCCGAGGCCGGTGTTGCATAGTAACCTTCGCGGCCACGAACGGTTAGACGCGGTAAACCACGCGGGGGTTTTACCTTAACTTTAACCTTACGCCATTTTCCGTCCGGCTGGAAATCCGAAGGCGTGTAGCCGATCGAATATTGGTGCCTGAGCTCAAGTGCTATTCGCTCAAAGATCTCATCCATTTCGACATTGCTTGTGGGATAAAATGACTTGCCGCCTGTAACCGATGTAAGTTCGTCGAGGAACGCCTGGCCCTGCATTCCTTGCGGACTGCCAATGTCGCCGGCGTCGATAATGCCAACGGCATAAGTCACAACGTCAGATTCCTTCATCAAACGGCGGACCTCGCCAAAGTTGTATCGTGAAGCATTGTCCTGGCCGTCACTAATGACCAAAAGGGCCCGTTTTTGATGTGAGCCTCGGGTAACACGCTCGAGCCCAAGATAGACCGCATCGTACAAAGCAGTGTTTTGTCGCGGTTCGACAAGCGTAAGCTTTTGCAGCAGGGCCTCGCCGTCGCGTGTTCGGTCCAACAGAAGTTGTGCCCGGCTGTTGAACGCGATCAGGAAATACTCGTCTGACGGATGGCTGGTCGCGATGAACCGTTTCAGGGCATTTCGTGCCTTTAGGATCTTATCACCGCTCATTGAGCCCGAAACATCGAAAAGCACACCGACCGAAACCGGGGCATCCGCGTCACTAAAATAAGTGATCTCCTGCTCCTGGTCGTTGTCTATGATCGTAAATGCCTTTTTAGTAAGGCCGGAAACATATCTTCCGTAAAGGTCTGTAACGGTGAGGGTTAGGCTGACAAGATCGGTCCTTATCTTCTCGACCTTCGGCGGCGTGGCTTCGGGCGTTTGGCCGATGGCGATCCCGGCCAATAGCGCGCATAAAAAAAAGACTATCGACAGCCGCAACAGTGACCTGAAGCGGCCGGGGAAGATTCTGACTGGTACAGCCATATTTAGCTCCGTGGGGAACACTTTGTATATTAGGTGACAGGTCCTCGTTTCCGCAAGATAAATTCTTCGATGTAACAGGCATCAAATTGGTTGTTTGCTGTACCCTTGGTCGGCTATCATTACCAATGGCCGCAACTTTTTGCGGCCCGCCGCGTGTTATCATCATCAACGGTGCATTTACGGACAATTGCGCCCGGACTTCTATATAGCTGATGTCAGAATATATTTGCCGATTAGGAACGCCTTCCGGCGAGATCGTGACCCGCATAGTCGAGGCCACGGCCGCCGATGATGCCCGCTTTCAGCTTGAGAAAGAGGGCTTTCGTGTCTTTAATATCTCGGATGCCGAAGGCGGCGTATCAAAACTGTTGCCATTCGGCAGTGCAAGCAGCAAGCGGCGGGTGAAGCAGGCTGATTTTCTGTTGTTCAACCAACAATTATCCGCCCTGCTTCGCGCCGGTATCCCTGTTTTGCAGGCGATAGGGCTGCTAAAAACACGCTCCGGTTCGTCGAACCTCCGTGAAGTACTTGCCGATGTAGAGGAAAAGATCAAGAGCGGCATACCATTGTCTGAGGCGTTTGAAGCTCAGGGAATATTTCCAAAGATCTACACAGCGTCCCTGCTTGCCGGCGAAAAGAGCGGAGCTTTGGACGATGTGCTGCTCAGATTCGTCGACTACCTGCGGCGAAGCGTTGGTATTGCACGAAAACTCCGTGGGGCGCTTGCCTATCCGGCGTTCTTGCTGGTGGCCGCAGCGGGAATGATCGCGTTTCTGACGCTTTACATCATCCCGCGGATGTCGAACTTGTTCACCGCCCTCAATTCGCAGCGAGGCCTGCCGACCGTTACGGTCCTTGTTATCGGGCTCTCAAATTTAGTGGTGGGCAATATCTGGTGGCTTGCGCCGCTTCTGCTCATTGCCGGGACCGCCGTGTATATCTGGTTTCGCACGCTGCGGGGCAGAACGATGCTGCACCGTTTTCTGCTGCGGGTCCCGGTTGGCGGCGTGTTGATACGGAACATGGCGACCTCGCAGCTTTCGCGCTCGCTTTCGACGCTGCTGTCGGGCGGTATAACCGTTCCTGATTCGTGGGACATTGCATCTGAGGCCTTGAATAACCTTGAGCTTAGACAGCGGAGCTTGGGGGTTTCTGCGATGATACGCGAGGGAAGGGGCTTTTCGGAAGCACTTCAGCAAGCAAACTGGCTGCCCGAACTTGCGCTGGATATGATCGGGATCGGAGAAAAATCTGGAAGCCTGCGTGAGATGCTCGACGAGGTCGCGGCTTTCTACGACGCCGAGGCCGAGGTCAGGCTGGAACAACTGACTACGCTTCTTGAACCGCTGATCCTTCTCGTAATGGCAGGTGTGGTCGTCGTTATCCTGCTTGCTATCTATCTGCCGATCATTCAGATGATCTCGTCCGGGCCGATGAGCGGCCGCCATTAGTTTTGGAGTTGTAATGGATAATAGAACCGATACTGCCAC
>CAUJFK010000198.1 GCA_963169175.1 Acidobacteriota bacterium
AGCGCAGTTTATTGACGCCCTCGGCGACGATCCGCAAGGCGTCAATATCAAGCCCCGAATCGGTTTCGTCGAGTATCGCAAGCTTCGGCTCAAGTACCGCCATTTGCAGAATTTCGTTCCGCTTTTTCTCGCCGCCCGAAAAGCCTTCGTTGACCGACCGTTTGAAAAATTGCGGGTCCATCTCGACGATCTTTGCACGCTCTTTCAACAGATCGTTAAATTCGAGCGGGTCCAATTCTTCCTCGCCGTGGTGCTTTGCCTTTTCGTTATAGGCCAGCCGCAGGAACTGCGAATTGGAAACGCCCGGCACCTCGATCGGATATTGAAACGCCATAAAAACGCCTTCGCGTGCACGTTCGTCCGGTTCGAGTTCGAGCAAATTCTTGCCCTCATAAAGCACCTCGCCCGACATCACCTCATACGACGGATGCCCGGCCAGCACTTTCGACAACGTCGATTTACCCGAGCCGTTCGGCCCCATTATCGCGTGGACCTCGCCCTTCTTGACCTGCAAATTCAGGCCCTTCAAAATTTCCTTGCCGTCAATTCCGGCATGCAGATCTTTAACTTCTAGTAACATATTTTTCTAAGCCACAGAGATCACAGAGCATTTTCTCCTCTATTCTGTGAACTCTGAGGCTGTTCTATTCTCTTATCCATCTCAAGACCGGGTGTGCCGTACCATTCTTCGGCAGTCGTATCGCGGACCCATTTGAAACCGTGCTTTTCGTACATTTCCTTTGCTCCGGGAACAAAATAAGTCGTGTACAAAAAGATGCGATCGATTTCGCTCGTCGATATGAAATCGTCCACAGCATCGAGCAGCTTGTGGCCGATTCCCATGCCTTGAACATCAGGCCGCACGGCCATGCTTCGAATATAAAGGCCTTCGGGTTCGGTCGTAAGCGAAACGGTGCCGACAACCGCGCCGTCGAGTTCCGCGACCCATATCGGCCCTTCGGCAAATCGGCCGTCGATGTCGGCAACCGCGGGCGTCACCGCCGTAAACGCTTCGGGCGTGTATTGCGCGCGGTTCAGCGAAAATGCCGCAAAAAGCGCATCGGCGATCGCGGCTGAATCTCCGCCGTCCGCGAGCCGTATCTTAAGCTCCAACGCTCTTTTCGCTTCCGGCCTCAACATATATCTCGCCTTTCAAAAACGTAACCGCATTTCCGCCGATCTTTACGCGGTCTTCCACCAACTCACAAAACAATTCGCCGCCGCGTTTTGAAACCTGCCGCGCGAACAGTTCTTTCTTGCCAAGCTGTTCCGCCCAATAAGGAACGAGTGTGCAGTGCATCGCACCCGTCACCGGATCTTCCGCAATTCCGATCTTCGGTGCGAACATCCGCGATACAAAATCGCACGTCTCGCCCGGAGCGGTCACATAAACTCTCTCGTATTCTAATTTCGCTAACGCATGAAAATCCGGTTCGAGGTTCCGCGCGTCCTGTTCCGTTTCAAGTCTAACCATCACGCCGTCGTTTATCGCACTCCAAACCTTTACCGGCACCTTGCCAAGTGCCTGTGCCAGCGCGTCGCTCTGTTCGATCTCAGTTATTTGATATGCCGGAAAATCCAGAACCAACCGGCCATCGCGCCGTTCAACGCCCAACGCACCACTCTTATCCGAATGGAAGACTATTGAATTTTTCTCCAATTCCAATTCATTAAAGATCACATGCGCCGAAGCCAGCGTCGCGTGTCCGCAAAGGTTCACCTCCATCGTCGGCGTAAACCAGCGGATGTGATAGCGGTCGCGTTCCTTAACAAAAAACGCCGTCTCCGACAGATTATTCTGCGCCGCAATGTCCTGCATCAGATCATCCGCAAGCCACGTTTGCAGCGGCACAACCGCCGCCGGATTCCCGCCAAACGGCACGCTCGTAAACGCATCAACCTGAAAAATTTCGAGCTTCATATCGTTTTTTACCACAGAGACACAGAGTTTTACAAGAACTTTCAATCAATAAATTCAATCTCTTTCTTCCTCTCCGTGTCTCTGTGTCTCCGTGGTGAATCCTAATTGTTTCTATCGCTCTGCGTCTCCGCGTCTCTGTGTTAAATTTTTCTTTCTCTCCGTGTCTCTGTGTCTCTGTGGTGCATCCTCATCGCCTCTGCGTCCCCGCGCCTCTGCGTTAAATTTTTCTTCCTTTCTGTGTCTCCGTACCTCTGTGGTGAATAACCTTTTCACGCCAAGGCTATCGCCTGAATTTCTATCTGCGTACCAAAATGAAGATCTTTGACCGGCACTATCGCCCTCGCCGGCCGGTGTTCGCCCATTACGCGGGCATAAGCCTCGTTCACTTTGCCCCACAGCTCAATGTCCGAGATATAGATCGTCATCTGCATCACGCGACCGAGGTTGCTTCCCGCTGCCTTCAAAACCGCTTCGACATTCCGCAACGCCAATTCCGTCTGCTCCTCGATCGGCCCGTTAAACGGCTCACGCGTATCCAGCGTCATCGGCAATTGCCCCGACACATAAACAACGCCATGATGCTCGATCCCCGGCGAATAATGCCCCTTCGGCTTTTGCTGGTCAGCAGGTTGAATAATGTTCATAGTTTTCAAAGTTCCGTCGCTAACGGCGACAAACCTATAAAGCCTAGGGTAAGCGAGTGAAACGGGCATAACCCCAAGTTAACGCAAAACAATCGCCCGCTCCCTGAAAGGGAGCAACAAAACCTTGCACGATGTTCGTCGCTTTCAGCGACAAAATCCATTTCCCGCGATGACCTGGGGGTTCCATTCGCTATCGCTCATTCTACCCCCAGGCTTTACAAGTCCGTCGCCGTTGGCGACCTCAGAACGATACCGCTTGTATTTCTGCCTATCATCGGCAAAGGCGGAAACACGACCGGTAGCGAGTGTGCCTCGTAATGCAAAAGCGGCACACTCGCTACCGCTTGTGTTTCTGCCAATTATCCAACACTTCCTTCAAGTTTCAATCCCAGTAACTTTGTCGCTTCCACGGCGTATTCCATTGGCAGTTCGCGGAAGACCTCTTTGCAGAATCCGTTGATTATCAAAGACACGGCGTCTTCTTGCGAGATGCCTCGCTGCTGGAGATAGAACAACTGCTCTTCGCTGATCTTCGAGGTCGTCGCCTCGTGTTCGACGCGTGAACTGCTGTTCATAACCTCAATATACGGAAACGTATTCGCCTCCGAACTGCCGCCGATGAGCATGGAATCGCATTGCGTATAATTCCGTGCATTCGACGCCTTTGGCATGATCTTTACGAGGCCGCGATAGCTATTGTTCGATCTTCCGGCCGAAATCCCCTTCGAAATGATCGTCGATTTCGTATTCTTGCCGAGATGGATCATCTTCGTTCCCGTGTCGGCGATCTGGGCGTTGTTGGTCAAAGCCACGCTGTAAAATTCGCCGATCGAATTATCGCCCTGCAAGATCACGCTCGGATATTTCCACGTTATCGCGGAACCCGTCTCGACCTGTGTCCATGAAATTTTCGAATTCACGCCGCGGCATGCTCCGCGTTTCGTAACGAAGTTATAAATGCCGCCCTTGCCGTTCTCGTCACCTGCGTACCAGTTTTGCACGGTCGAATATTTGATCTCGGCATCGTCGAAAGCAACCAGTTCGACCACCGCCGCATGAAGCTGATTCGTATCGAATTGAGGTGCCGTACAGCCTTCGTTATACGCGACATAGCCGCCTTCTTCCGCGACGATCAGTGTGCGTTCAAACTGGCCGGATTCCTGCGTGTTGATGCGAAAATATGTCGAAAGTTCCATCGGGCAGCGGACACCTTTCGGAATAAAAACGAACGAGCCATCGGAAAAAACGGCCGAGTTCAGCGCCGCATAATAATTATCATTCACCGGCACGACCGAGCCGAGATATTTCTGCACAAGCTCCGGATAATCGGCAACTGCCTCGGTAAACGAGCAAAATATCACCCCCGCTACTTTCAGCTTTTTCTTATAAGTCGTTGCGACCGAGACCGAATCGAAAACGGCATCGACCGCGACATTTGCAAGCATCTTTTGCTCGCTCAACGGTATGCCGAGCTTCTCAAACGTCTTTACCAACTCCGGATCGACCTCGTCCATCGAAGCCTTTTTCGCCTTCTGCTTTGGTGCCGAATAATAAGAAATATTCTGAAAATCGATCTGCGGATAATCGAAATTCGCCCAGTTGTCCGGCTTCTTCATCTTCAGCCAATTGCGAAACGCCTTTAGCCGAAATTCAAGCAGCCATTCGGGCTCGTTCTTCTTCGACGAAATAAGCCGCACCGTGTCCTCGGACAATCCTTTCGCAATCGTGTCCGTCTCAATATCCGTGACAAAACCGTATTTATATTCCCGATTAGTTAATAATTCCGCTGCCGTTGACATAAATTTATTTCACCACAGAGACACAGAGATTCTGAATACGTTTTCGGTTTGGCAAATCATCCTGTTGATCCTGAATATCCTGTTTTAATTACCTCTGTGTCCTCCGTGTCTCTGTGGTGACTCTCTTCAGATTCTTTGCGGTTCGATCGTTCGGTGGATTCCCTGTATTTGATGAAACATTGCATAGACCGATTTTTCATCGCCGACCAAGCTTGCCAGCGTCAAACGCGATAATGCATTTTCAACTATCTCGTGCAATCCGACGATCACCGGCCTGATGCCGCAATCGCCGTTGTGGACGCAACTATCCCGAACGCCGGTGTAACTTACGCAATGGGCGCTCAACACATCTTCATCCAAGACCTTGATGATCTCGTTCAGGTAGATATCTTCCGCCGACCGGGCGAGAAAATAGCCGCCCTTGGTCCCGCGGGTCGAATGGACAAATCCGGCCTTGTTCAAAAGCCACATCAGCTTGCCCGCGTTCGCCGTCGAAATGCCCTCGCGCTCCGCTATCTGCGGCAGTGTCAGGCTCTCGCCGTCCGCCAGATTGGCCAGTTGCACGAGACACCGCAGGCCGTATTCCTCTTGCGCTGAGATCTTCATAAACCGAATTTCAACAAAGACTTTGGGTTAACCGCTCAGGTAATTATGACAAATCATTACTTTTTGGTCAAGATTATGGGCGGAAATTTATGATCAAGGATAAGGCCTACAAAACATACGTTCGAGTCCGACAGGAAGGCTCTTGTTTCGCTCATTTGGTTCCGGTTACGTGTTGTTCGTGTTGGAGACGCACGGGCCGGACCACGAAAGGCTCGAAAGCAAGACACGAAAATTCACGAATCAAGCCTTCTCGTAGAAACTAGATTGAGTTAGGAAGCTTGTTGTCTAAAGCGAAAAATTGAAATTGACAAAACCGATCGCTCGGACGGCTTGGCCGTCCCGGATAAAGGGCTTGAAGCGCCACTTGCGGATAGCGTCCTTTGCGGCGGCCTGAAGAAGCATTGGCCCCGACGTTTCCTGGACCTCTGCAACCTCGCCTGACTCATTAACGGTTATTTCCACCCGTACAACGCCGGTCGTCCTCATGCTCCGCGCCACTGGCGGATAAACCGCTGCCGCGCGTTTTGTGGCATAGTCGATCAGCGACCCGACATCGATCGGGCCATCATTCTTCACGGGTTCGGCCGCCGGTTCGTTCTTGGTCCCACTCGCATTGACGGCCTGCTTCGCCGCCGGGATGTTGTCGCGTTGCGGATTCTGGACCACTACCGGCTTCTCCGCCCCCTGAGTCGGGTTCGATCCGGTGACCGCGGCCTTTTCGGTCTTGGCTGTCGAAGTATCCGATGGTTTATCGGTCGCTTCTGTTCCAGGCGTCGCGCTTGCTGCGACTTCACGGGCAACAGGCTGATCTGGTGCGGTGCTCGTGCGTACAGGAAGCGTCGCAGACGGCGCTTGGCGATCGGCGGCAGCGGTCGAAGCATTGTTCACCGATGGCGATGGTGTTGATGGTTCGGGCCGGCTCGCCTGGCCGTTGAGTGCCGGGTTCTGGGCAGCCACACTATTAGGAACTGTCGTGCCATCGACCGCACTTGTGATGACGCTGCGCGAATTGGCGATCTCCTCGCGTGAATCCGCGACCTCATCGGTCCAGCGACGGGCATCGT
>CAUJFK010000199.1 GCA_963169175.1 Acidobacteriota bacterium
CTTGTCCGCGAGTTCGATCTTGCGCGCAACCAGCGGCTGCCCAGCCTTTTCTTTATCGATGTCCAGAAAAGCCAGATCGGCGAGCTTGTTAATATTATCGACGAACGCGTCGGCGAAAAGGCCGAGGCCATACCGACGGTGCGGGCACGCATCTCGCACGTAAACGGGCAGCCGTTCGATTTTCAGAACCCTGAGGTCCGCCAGCAGCGTGGACAGATCGGCCGCGAGTTTGCCGTCACCTACCGGCCGAACCTGGACGAGAATGAAACGGTGATCGAAGGCGCTTGGTGGAGCGGCGACGCTTCGGTCCCGCAGGTCTCGGTCGAGGAAGAAATGGCACGGCGGCTAAATGTCGGCGTCGGCGATTCGATAACATTCGACATATCCGGGCGCAAGATAACCGCTCAGGTTGCGAACATTCGCAAGATCGACCTGAGAAATACAAGGACCGCGTTCATTTTCGTCTTCCGCCCCGGCGTGCTTGAATCGGCCCCGCAGACATTTGCCGCAACCGTCCTGACACGCGTCCCGCCAACCGAACGCCAGAGGCTTCAGCGGCAGGTTGTCGGCCTTTTCCCGAACATCCAGATAATCGACGTAGCGGATATTGTCGCCGCCGTCCAAAAACTCGTGAATAATTTCGTGCTCGCGATCTCGTTTGTCGGAAGCTTTGTGATCCTGAGCGGAATACTTATTCTGATAGGCTCGATCGCGTTGACAAAATCGCAGCGAATTTACGAGAACGCTATCCTAAAAACGCTCGGCGCTAGCCGAATGACGCTGGCCGCGATACTTTTCGGAGAATATGGGCTGTTAGGAATTCTGGCAGGTTTGATCGGTGCGGGCTTTGCCGTTGTACTGTCGTGGGCGGTCAGCCGGTTTGTGATAGACGTTGAATGGGAATTTGATCCGCTGCTTATGGCGGGCGGCGTCGTCATCACTGCTGTGGTGGTCGTGCTGGTCGGATGCCTGACAAGTTTTGACGTACTGTTTAGAAAACCGCTTGCGACGCTCCGGTCGCAGTAGGTCATTTCGATTCGACAAAAGGATGCGAGGCAAGCAGCGTCCGCATATTCACGAGGCCGAACAGTGTTTCAAGATAGGCTCCAAACCTATGCAGAATAGGCACAAGATCTTTATTTTCCGTGGTCGCAAAAACCTCTTCCGTAAATCGCTCAAGCGTATCGCGGTCCTTAAAAAACAGATAATTGACCGGTTCGTGCATGAAGGCGGTCAGTTCTTTTCGTACTGCATCGATCAGGCCTTTTTGCGGATCGGCCTCCGCCGCCTTTACCGATCTAAGGGCTTTCCATAACGCACGCCTAAGGCTCAGCGACCGCTCCAATTTTAGATGAATCCCCGGGAAAAGATCGGTTATTACTACGTCCGGCTCGACCAGCCGCGCAAAACCCGCGAGGATCTGCTCAAAGCTGTCGTTCAAGGATGCAAATGCCGTCTCGACCTTCGCGTGGATCGACGGCGCCGGCCGAATGCCGACAAGGCCGGTGAGCTCCTGCTGGTACACTTTTTTCAACTCAAGTGAAGCCGTATATGAAGCCCCGTCAAGCGAGGCAAACAGCTCAGCGCTCTCATCCTGAAAACGCGTCAGCCGGCTGTTGATGAACATGATCAGGTCCTGCGAGATCTCATGTACTTTTGCAAAGATCAGGACCGTGGTTTTTAATGGCTCATCCCCGCGGAGCATTCGGCCGACGACCTCGAGGGAACGGATAATGACCGCGAATCGTGATAGCACTTCGGTCAGATCAGCTCGGTCCGAAAACGAAAGCGACTTGCGCGACAATAACTGCTGAAGGTCTTTTGGAAGATGATCAAGGCCGCCCTGTTCCCATTCGCGGGCAAATTTTGCGGCGGTCGGCAGCGTTCGCAGTTTGTTTATCAGAAGCTCTTTCCACGATCTCCATGTGTCGAATCTAGCGGTTCCAGCATCGATAAGCCCTTTATTCAAGGCGATCAGATCACGAAGTTCAAGTACAAGGGCATTGCAATCTTCGACCGATAGATCTTTGACGGCCGTGTGGCTGGATGCGGGCTGGCCCGTTCCGGCGATGAGGCCTTTTCTTAACTCATAATTCAATTCCGAACAGATCAGCAACGCCGAAAACGTCAGCCTCAACTCCTTTGTCCAGTTCGCGTCGGCGTCTCCAGGCTTTTGAGTTTCGCGTGATATTCGGTCCCAGTTGCAAAGGAAGCCTTCGAGGCCCGAAAGCCACAGGCCTATCTCAAATGCCGTCTCGCCCGGCTCACGCACCGGCCTCGGCGGAAATACATATTCCTGTCCGGCCTTAGCGTGATCTGCGGCTAGCGGTTCGGCGGTGTTTGGCAAAGTGGCGGTTATTTCCAAAAGGGGTCTTCCTCTCTAGATCGAAGGCTATCGGCAGGAGAGCGGCAAAACCGCTCTCTATTTTATACAATATATGCACACCGATAAGCAACAAAAAGGTTAAACACAGGCTAAATGAGCGACAATTCACTTGATAAGATCGTCATCGCGACAAGAAATCTGGGCAAGGTAAACGAGATCCTCGATCTATTTCAAAGTATTAAGGTCCCATTCGGAACACTTGCCGATCATCCTGAAACCACGGACATCGAAGAAACCGGCACGACGTTTGCCGAAAATGCGGAATTAAAAGCCGCTGCGTATGCCGGGCAAACGGGTCATTGGTGCCTCGCCGATGACTCGGGCCTTGAGGTCACCGCACTCGGCGGCCGGCCGGGAGTGTTGTCCGCACGATACGGCGGGGCTGATCTGTCATCTCCTGAAAAAATGAATCTGCTTCTGAATGAACTCGCCGGGCTTGGCGATAGTGCCCGCGATGCCAGATTTGTATGTGTCATGGCCCTCGCGGATAGACCTGGCCGGATCCGATATTCCGCCGAGGGAGAATGCCGCGGCCGCATCGCCCTGGCACCGCGCGGAAACGGCGGATTTGGCTATGACCCAATATTCAGTCCGGAGGGATTCAAGCAGACATTCGGCGAACTTTCGCCCCTCGCCAAGAACAAGATCAGCCACAGAACAGCCGCCGCGAAAAAAATTCTTCGATATTTGCTAGGTTTTACCGACGTTGCGACTTGACCACATCATTATTAGCCTGTAATATTCGACACTTGACATCGTTGGTCAGCAAATTTCGGGGCGTAGCACAGCCTGGTAGTGCGCACGGTTTGGGACCGTGAGGCCGCAAGTTCGAATCTTGCCGCCCCGACCACACCAAGCCGGCAGAAAGGATACGCCCTTGCGGACCTGTGGCGTATTCATTCAACCGGTGAATCAACTCAGAGTTGAACAGAAACTAATTTATCGATCTACTCAATCCCATTGGAGGTTAGCTAAGACACTATGGCTCGTATGACGCAAACGGAGATCATCAACACCCTGGCTGAAAAGTCGGGACTCAAGAAGACGGAAGTCAAAGGACTTTTCGATGCAACCGCCGAGCTCGCGGCGAAAGAAGTAAAAAAGAATGGTGAATTCACCCTTCCGGGCTTTGGCAAACTGGTCAAAACGACTCGCAAGGCCCGTGAAGGCCGTAACCCGGCGACCGGGGCCGTGATCAAGATCCCGGCAAAAACGACCGTCAAATTCCGACTCGGCAAGGCGATGAAGGATTCTGTCGGCGGCAAATAGTCAGCCTTTTAGCAAAACAATCGGCGGGCCGGTAAGCGTCAAAAGCCTACCGGCCCGCTTTATCTTGCCGAACCTAAGTATTTTTCAGTATTTGCGAAAAAAAGTAGTGACAAACTCTCAGCCTTTTGCTACGATTGCGTTACATAGTTGATTGGAAGACCGCGACTCCCCACTTTTTTACAACGAGAAAGTTGTTTTTTTCAACTAAACAACAGGGTTAGAGTGTTGTATTTCAGCACTTTGCGCGGGGGATTAGGTCTATCTGAAACTATTTGATATTTGATAAAGCGTAAATCACATTTACAAGGAGAGAACAACGTGGCAGCAGCTAAGCAAATGACACTGCAGGATCGAATTCTGCAGATCGATCATATCCAGGCTCGTCGTTTTTCAAAGCTCACCGGCGACACTGTCGAGATTGCAACGGAAGGCATTATCAGGCACCTCAGGGCCTGCGTCCGAATGGATGTAAATCCTGACGCCTCTGCCATTCGTGAGATCATTGACGACGCGTTGAACGGACGGCGGGTATTCGCCGAAACTTCGAACGACCTTTTAGCAGCTTAGGTAGTAATAATAAAATAGCAATTCATATGGACCGCCTTTTACAGCAGGCGGTCTTTTTTTGTCCGCATTTAACGGAGATGAACGCGATAAATGGTAAATTTTCCAACAACTTCGCCCGCATCTCGCTCGTACCACTGATCTACCGCGGCAAGGTCCGTATCCGCGTCGTTGTTGACAACGACGTAGCTTAGCAATGGATGTGAGGCACGTTCGCGGTCAAAGTTCTCACGGTAATCAGCATAACGCCGTACTTCTTCGCCGATCTCGCCATAGGTCAACGGTTTTGCGTCAAAACTCAGCCGGTCGGTGTGCCTTCCCCAACCGAACAACGCGATCTTTGAGACAAAATCATTTTTCAAAAGCCAATCAAGCCGGTCGTGGTCGATATTTGAATAATAAAGGTACTGATAGTAGCGTTCCTTGCTTTCCTCCCACGAGAGGCCCGCAAACACATGCTGGTGGCGTGCCCAGAGGACATTATGCGGGGCTACAGACGGCAGATCGTCAGACCCGATCATATCGAAAGCAAGTACGGTCGTCCGATGCGGATCCGCGTCATTTGCGGCAAGTTCTTCGAGCCGCCGGGCAACAGGCAGGCTGAGGTCCCGCTCGATATTCGCGTCGTCCAATACACGGACCGTATAGTGGCATTCGACAAAGCCCCACACGACCGCAAGCACGGCAAAGCCCGTACACACCGTTCGCGCCCATACGCCGTTTTGCGTCAAAAAACCGCGGAACACAAGGCCGATAGAAAGCACTAACGCCAATCCCGCCAGATAATTGCCGATGAAGACCTGATAATGAATAGGCTGAAGTGAGCGACCGGTGAGTATCTGTTGATTAAAAACGATGAACGGAACGAGCGCCAGCGAGAGTATGAACAGCGTCGATCTCTGTTTCATCTCGATCCGCCGTGTGGCAAGGCCCACGATCAGGATCAACAGCACCGCAAACCCGATGTATTCAGGAAACCGGAACAGGTCCGGAGCGTGCGTGCGTACCAAAAGCTGCACATGCTCCATTGTGTCTGATCGATTGGAGAGCAGATATGCATACGGGGCCAGGACGACGGCGAACGCCGCCCCGAGAAACGCGAGCAATTTTACTTCGCGTCTCCAACCTTCCGGGCGTTCGATCAGCCATATCATGAACAGGCATCCGAACCAGGCCGCAGCCGTTGTCCAAACGTAAAAGTAAGAAAATACCGTGTAAGCGAAAGAAATGACGATGAATCCGCAGATAATGTACGTTTTCCACGAGGTATGAGATGCGGAGCTCGAATCAGCCTCGCGGCCCTCGCCATCATCGAGCAGCTTCCAGATCAGGCCAAAGAAAACGAATACCGCCGCCATTGCCAGGGCCGGAATATACCGTCGGAAACCCGGGAAATACGGATACGAGAAACCGTCAAAAAGTATTTCAAGGATCGCACCTTCACCGGCCGCA
Organism: Acidobacteriota bacterium; assembly: GCA_963169175.1. Lineage (GTDB taxonomy): Bacteria > Acidobacteriota > Blastocatellia > Pyrinomonadales > Pyrinomonadaceae > OLB17. Next base: position 5,672 of record CAUJFK010000199.1, read on the forward strand.
AGTGCACCGCCCGCAAAAATAGCGATCGAACCGGCCATGCCGTACCATGAACTCCCGGTCAGGCCCGCGATAAGCCAAAACGCGGCCAGGGCCGCAAGAAAGCCCGCTGCGGCCCCGGCTACTATCATTGCCCACGGCGTGCCCACGCCAAGCAGTCGAGCCGGTATGGCGATCGTAAACGGAGCGGCAAATTGTATCGAGAACAACGATTCCGGCTGCGGTGTCTCGGGCGAATCATCACGCCCCGTGTACGGATCATTCTTCCGCGGCCGCCCGTCGATCAGTGCACGGACGTACGACGCATAGGCCACTTCGTCAATATCGTTATAGGCATAATGCCCATTCCATGCCTCACCTCGCAGATACAACATCTTGAACTGCGGATAAAGACAAAAGATCGCAAGAAATATCCCGGCGATAATACCAAACTGCCATCGGAGCTTCATACAAAAGAACTAAGGTTAGCACATGCGCCAACCCCCTGACAGCCTGCCCGGGTCAGTTTCTCAGCAAAGCAAATCCGCCAAAGGCAGCCGCCAGGCACACGACAAAGCTCGCCGAACTATAGGCGATGAAGGTTGAATAGTTTTTATCCATCAACAGCTCAACATTCTCAAAAGCAAAGGCGGAAAATGTTGTAAATCCGCCGCAGAAGCCCGCTGTCACAAACGCCCGCCAATCGCGATCGAGCCATAGAGAATGCTCCGCAAGGCCAAGGGCCGCTCCCATGATGAAACAACCAATTATATTGACGACAAAGGTGCCAAATGGAAATGTAAAAGGAAGAAGGCCGGCAACGACCGAGACCGAGAAATACCTGCAAACGGTGCCGATCATCCCACCGATCGCGACAAAAATAACACTCCTGTTCATTTTCCCTCCTATCGAACAGGCGTCATCAGCTATTTCTAGCGGTTTGGGCTGGGAAGACACCATTTCCCTAACTAATCTGACAGCGCGATTCTGGCACGACCGTCAACGGCGGTCAACTGCGCTGCTCGCCGGAGTTGCTGCGAATCTGCTAATCTGCTGATGTCATGAATCTTAACGAAAAAATAATCGCCGATATCACCGCGGCAATGAAGGCCAAAGACGCCGAAAGGCTTTCGACCCTGCGGATGGTAAAGGCCAACCTGATGAACCGCAAGATCGAAAAAGGCAGTGACTTGTCGGATGAAGAAGTACAGAAAGCGCTGCAATCACTGGTCAAACAGCGACGCGATTCGATCGAGCAATATGAAAAGGCTGGCCGCACTGAGCTTGCCGAAAAAGAGGCGCTCGAGATATCGCACATCGAGGAATATCTTCCGCAGGCCGCAACGCCCGAAGAGATCGCACAGGCAGTAACCGAAGCAGTTGCGGAAACCGGTGCAACATCGCTGAAAGACATGGGCAGTATAATGAAAGCCGCCCAGGCAAAACTCACTGGCAAAACTGTCGACGGCCGTGCCTTAAGCGAGGCAATAAAGGCACGCCTCTCGTCGTAGGACAGGTTGACAGCCTGCCGTTCACAGGGGCTAGCCAAATATATTCCTGACCTTTTCGATAAACGACTCGCTGTTAAAATCCTTGTCCTCGACCTCGGCGAGCTGTTCAAGAAGCTTTCGTTGTTCCTTGGTCAGGGATTTTGGCGTGATCAGCGTGACCGCCACGAACAGGTCGCCGCGACCGCGGCCGCCAAGGGCGGGCATGCCTTGCGATTTAACACGAAAGACCGTTCCGGTTTGAGTACCGGCCGGAACCTTGAGGTATTCTTCGCCGTCAAGCGTCTGGACCTTGAGCTCCGCACCGAGGGCAGCCTGTGCGAAAGTGATCGGGGCCGCCGAATAGAGGTTCGCTCCCTGCCGTTCGAAAACCTCGTGTTCCTTGACGTGAACAACGACGAATAGATCGCCCGAAGGCCCGCCGTTCGGGCCTGCTTCGCCTTCGCCTGATACACGCAGACGCGAGCCCGTTTCGACGCCGGCCGGGATCCGGACCTCGAGCGTTTTCTCCTTTTCCGTTCGGCCCGCGCCTTTACATTCTTTGCATGGTGTACGGATGACCTGGCCGCGGCCCTGGCAATTGGGGCACGTGCGCATTACGCTGAAAAAGCCTTGCTGATATCGCGTCTGGCCGGCCCCCTTGCAGCTTACACACGTTTCGGCCGTCGTGCCTTTTTCGGCTCCGGATCCGCTGCATTCACCGCATTGTTCAAGCCGCGGAATACGGAGCTTCTCGTCCTTACCGTTCGCCGCATCTTCAAGCGTTATTTCAAGATCGTAGCGAAGATCAGATCCGCGCTGTACGGTCGTGCGCCGTCCGCCGCGCGAGCCGAACATGTCGCCAAAGCCGAACATATCAAAGATGTCTTCGATATTTGAAAAGCCGGCATCAAACCCGCCCGCTCCGGCTCCGCTAGTTGCCGCGTGGCCGTAGCGGTCATACGCTGCCCGTTTTTGCGGATCAGAAAGTACGGCGTACGCCTCGGCACACTCTTTGAATTTATCTTCAGCGGTATGATCGTCCGGGTTCTTGTCCGGATGATACTTTACCGCCAGCGACCGGTATGCCCGCTTTATTTCGCCGTCAGTCGCGGTGCGTGAAATGCTTAGAATTTCGTAATAGTCTCGCTTGCTCATGATAATAGATCTCAGATTTCGTATCCGAGATACGAAATCAAGAAAGCGCCAGCCCAAAATCCTTGAACTGACGCCAATCTCTATTGTACCGAAACTGTCAACCCATGCTCAAGTGCAGGCTGTGTCCTAATCTACGGTGTTCTTGATATGCCTGCATGTTTCCCGCCTCTTCCTCTTATTCCTCTCCTTCCGTGGTTAAAGAACATCGTTCACGGAAAGGGAGGAATTAGACGAAAAAGAAAGGCACAAAATTCCGAACTCCTGCTCAATTTTCCGCTAGACGGCCGTTAGCATGGCCTCGGTTATCTTGCTCGATGTAGCCTCGACCATTGAGATGGCGTTTGCGATCTCGCCGCCCGAGCCCGATTTGAGTATCTCATCGGCCTCGCCAAGCTTACCGTTGATCTCCTGCTGAAATTCAGCCGGGAAAGACTTGCCGACCTCGCCCATGGACTTACGGGCGTTTCTGACAAGCGTTTCAAGCTGATTCCGTTTATTGATCGTCTCGCGTTCTTCCTTGTCCCGCTCGACGCTGGTTTCGGCCTCGATAATCAGCCTTTCGATCTCGCTTGGACTCAGGCCCGACGAGGGCGTGATCTGCATTGCCTGTTCAAGTCCTGTCATCTTGTCAAGGGCGGATACATTTACAAACCCGTTCGTGTCGATCTCAAACGTGACATCGATCTGCGGGACACCGCGCGGTGCCGGTGGGATCCCGACAAGCTCGAAACGGGCAAGGCTGCGGTTCTCGCGTGCGATCTCGCGTTCGCCCTGCAAAATGTGGATCTCGACCGTCTGCTGATTATCAACAACAGTCGTGAACGTCATCGCGTTTCGCAGCGGGATCGAAGAATTTCGCTCGATCAGTTTCACGAACAATCCGCCGCGCGTCTCAAGGCCTAGGCTCAGCGGCAGCACGTCCAGAAGAACAATGTCCTTGACATCGCCGGTCAGCACGCCGCCTTGAATTGCGGCACCCATCGCGACTACTTCGTCCGGGTTGATCTCGGCCGACGGTTCCTTGCCAAAAACTTCGGTGACCGTTCGTGAGATTATCGGCGAACGCGTCTGGCCGCCAACGAGAATGACCTTATCAATATCGTTGGGTTTCAGTTTTGCATCCCAAAGTGCCTTTTGACATGGCTCGACCGACGCATCGACCAGGTCCTGGACCAGCATCTCAAACTTTTCCCGTGTCAGATTGGCATTTATATGCTTCGGGCCGGTCGCATCCGCGGCTATGAACGGCAGGCTGATATTTGTTTCTGAAACACTGGAGAGTTCGCACTTTGCGCGTTCCGCTGCCTCTTTCAAACGCTGAAGGGCAAGGCGGTCGGTGCGAAGATCAACACCGCAGTCTGCCTTGAACAGATCGACAAGCCAATCGATGATCCTCTGGTCAAAATCCTCACCGCCCAGGAACGTGTTTCCTGAGGTCGAAAGAACTTCGAATACGCCATCGTCTATCTCGAGTATCGAAATATCGAACGTACCGCCGCCAAGGTCATAGACCGCGATCTTTTCAGATTTGTTCTTTCCGAATCCATAAGCAAGCGCCGCTGCCGTCGGCTCGTTAATGATGCGTTCGACCTCAAGGCCGGCGATCTTGCCTGAATCTCGCGTTGCCTGACGCTGCATGTCGTCAAAATATGCCGGGACGGTGATGATCGCTTCGCGGATCTTGTCGCCAAGAAACTCTTCGGCCGCTAACTTCAATCTTTGCAGCACAATACCGGAAATCTCCGGAGGGCTGTAAACGCGGTCGAGCACCTTGATATGTGCATCGCCGTTCGGCGCCTCGACGATCTCGAACGGAACGGTCTTGCGCATCTTCTCAACCTCGGGCGCGCTGTATTTGCGGCCGATAAGGCGCTTGACGGCGTAGAGCGTGTTTGCCGAGTTGGTCACCGCCTGGCGCTTGGCGATCTGACCTACAAGCCGTTCGTCCTTGTCCGTGAACCCGACAACGGACGGCGTCGTGCGGCCGCCTTCTTTGTTCGAGATGATCTGTACCGTGCCGCCCTCGAGGACCGAGACGCAGCAGTTGGTGGTGCCGAGGTCAATACCTATTACTTTACTCATTGTTGGAAGTTCCTTTTTTGGTTCGGATTGGGAGGTGCTCCCCAGGCCGGATTACTGTCCATTTTCCCCTTGCTCTGCTATCTCGCCGTTACGCTCGATCGCAAAATCCTCTGTTACCGTGCCGTCGCCTTGCCCGCCCTCGCGCTGGTCTTCGCCCGTGCGGTCATTCGGCTTATTCCCTGCGCCCTGCGCGACTTTTACCATCGAATGGCGAATCACGTTGTCGCCGATCCGGAAACCGCGCAGCAGTTCCGCCGTTATCGTGTTGGCCGGTTGATCGCTCTCTTCGTCAATCGCTACCGCTTCGTGGAAGTGCGGGTCAAATTTGGCACCCACCGTCACTATCGGCAAAATGCCCATCCCCGCCAGGACCTCGTGGACCTGCTGATTGACAAGTACGATCCCGTCAAAAAACTGCGCAAATTCTGACTGTTTTTCGTCCGACATTTCGGACGCGCATTGCAGTGCCCGATCTAGATTGTCCAGTGCCGGAAGCATTTCGGTCGCAAGATTGCTTAGCTGGCGTTGAAACGTCTCGCTTCGCTCGCGTTCGGTCCTGGCCTTAAAGCTTTCAAAATCTTTCAGGCGCCGCTGCGAATTGTTATAGAGTTCGCCGCGTTCCTCTTCAAGCCCCGATATCTTGGCCTTTAACGCCGCAACCTCGGTCTCAAGCTGTTTCGAGCGCGGATCACCCGCGGCCGGGACGGCAGGCTTGACGACGACCGGCGGTTTCTGGATGGCGATCTCGGGACGCATGAAATCGGGTATTTCATCGCCCTCGAAATCCGCGGCCAGCTCAATGAACGTCGTTTCCGCCGTTATATGGAGGTCCTTCTCTTTCGCCTCAAGCTCGCGCATGAAATCATCGACCGCGGTGGGCTCATCGACCAATTCTTCATCGGCCAGTTCAAAGGCGTATTCCGAGTTTTCTTTGTCTTGGTTTGGGTCCATTACAGGTCTCGCGGGAGATTCCAGCAGGACAGGAAAAGTTGGTTTGTCTAGTGTGTGATTGTTTGCCGGCCTCGCAGAGGCCAGCGATTTCGGATCAGTTATTCGAAAGATGTCTCGACATAACTTTTTCGAGGGTGCGTGCGACGTAAGAGACGATCGAGATCATCCTTGCGTATTCGATCCGCGTCGGCCCAAGCACGCTTAGGGTCCCGACCGCCGAACTGTCACCCACACGGTACGGGGCCGAGATGAGTGTGCAGTTCTGCAGAGAAGGCGTACGGTTCTCGCTGCCGATCACCACCTGTACACCGCCCTGTGCCGATGCGTCGCGGCGGACGCACTCGTTCAGAACCTCAAGCAGGCGTGATCGTTCGCCGATGGTAGATAGAAGCCCGCGAAGGCGTTCAAGGTCGGCAAAATCGCTTTTGGTGAGAATGTTCGACGTTCCGTCAATGAACAACTCACCCTGGCGGTCGTCCTCGTCCTCGATACTCTGAGAACAAAGGATCACGGCCGTTTGCAGCAGCTTGTCAAAAAGGGCCTTTTCCTCGTGCATCAATCTTAGGATCTCAGCACGAATTTCGGACAGGCTTTTCCCGACAAATTCCGCATTCAGATAGTTTGCGGTCCTTTCGAGTTCCTCTTTCGAAAGAGAAATGTTCAACCGGATGATCCGGTTATGAACAATGTTCGGAGCGGAAACAAGCACCACAAGAATGCGATTCTCGCTCAGATTTACGAACTCGATATGCTGCAGGCGGTCGCTTGCCAGGCTCGGCGAAACAACGATACCTACGTTATTTGAAAGAGCAGAAAGCAGCTGAGAGGTCCGTTCCATCAGTCTGTCAGGTGTGCCTGAATACTCGTTCAATCCAAACTCGCCGCCGATGCGGTGAAGATCGTCGTTCGAGATACTCAAGATCCCTAAAAGATTGTCAACAAAGAACCTATAGCCGCGATCGGTCGGAATTCGGCCGGCCGATGTGTGGGGTTGTTCGACGAATCCAAGTTCTTCGAGTTCACCCATCACACTGCGAATCGTAGCCGGGCTCATTCCTGCAACCCGCGCAAACCTTTCCGCCACCGTCTTCGAGCCCACTGGCTCGCCCGTGAGAAAATGTTCGTTGATTATCGCTGAAAGGATGGTCCGTCCCCGCGAGTCAGGAAAACGCGAGTTTTTCTCGACCGTTAGGTTTGGTCCGAAGACAGCCATTCTATCACGGTGGGTTTGTCGCATACCGCCCGAGAGCGGTATGCTTTCCATTAACAGGAATAGCATTTCAACCTGTTGCCTGTCAAGATTTATTAGTTAAACTGTGATTAACAACGGCGAAAGGAACGTCCTGCAAAAACTGACGCGTATTTACCGGGAGGCCTTCGAATCGTTTGATCACCACCGCGAAAGCCCTCCCATTGAGGTAGAATTCTATCCGTACACGGCAATAAACCACACCATTCGCATCCGCGAGGGCCGCGTTTACGTCCGCATCGGCGACCTGTGCCGCGATCTGCCAACCGATGCACACGTTGGGCTTGCGCATATCCTTGTCGCCAAATTGCTCCGACGCCGTGTGCCAAAATGGGCCCGCGATATCTACTCCGACCAGATCAAAACGGCCGAGATGCGTGAACGCGCGTCGAAGAGCAAACTGGAACGCGGTCGAAAGATCGTAACCACAGACAAGGGCGAGGTTTACAACCTGACCGAGATCTTTCGTGATCTAAATAAAGGCTATTTTCGCGGACGCATCGCAAAACCGGTCCTTACCTGGTCCACGCGCAAGACCTACCGCATCCTCGGCCATCATGATTCGACCCATAAAACAATTGTCGTCAGCCGCTCGCTTGATTCAGTGGATGTGCCAAAATATGTGGTTGAGTATATAGTCTTCCACGAAATGCTCCACATAAAACACCCGACCGTACACCACAACGGCCGCCGTTATAATCACACACCCGCATTTCGGGCCGATGAGGAACAATTCGAATATTTCGACGCCGCTGAACGCTGGATCGAACGAAACGTGCGGAAATTGAAGCGGAACGCGAAGAAAAAGTAATCATGCGGACCCCGAAAGCTTTAGCGACTCGTGCCGAGCTTTTCGATTATCGCTCCTATCATCCCGAGATCAGATACCGTCCGGCGCTCTATGCCATACTGATTAAATCGTGTTTCTGTCGTGTAGGTCTGAGATAAAAGCGGTTCTTTTGCATTTTGTTCAGAAAGGACCGAGACCAGTCCGCCTGCGGCATCTGATTCCGTCCCGTATGTTGAGATCGGGACCGACAAATTATTAAAAAGAGCGTTCGCGGAAACTGATGCCAGATTCTGGCCGCCGTTTCTGGCGGCAAGACACCGTTCAACGCTTTTTGCTTCGCCGATCACGACGTGGTCCTCGATGAACGCGGCGGCAAGTTCCCCATCTGCTGACCGCCACATCTCGGCATTTTCAAACATCTGAGGCCGTTTCGATAGGGACAGTTCCTTGGCGACAGATCGTTTAAGTTGGGCAAGGTCCTTTATTCGCACTATTACGGCGACCTCATCTCCATCAGCATCGAACCGGGCTGTTTGCAAATTACTTCCGACCGAATTCAAGAATGCTTCGGGATCGTCAACACCGTATGGCTCAAAAAGCGACGACGAGAACGCCATAAGCAGCCCGCCGCTGACCTGATCGGTCTTTGTCCGGGCCGTTAGCATCAGGCTTCGCCATGCAATTTGAGCGTCGTTAAAATTGTAGCGAGTCGTCGAGACAAATTCCGCAGGAACAAGGCGGCTTAGATCAGGGTCAGCGTCCGCACCCGGCACAACCGTTTCAGCAAGTATCTTTGCGGTTTGCGGTTCGATCCCGAATGCATAATCGTCCTCAATTCGCCCATTTTCGATCTTCCGTGAAACCCACGCAACCTCCGTCACAGTGTTTCGGACGATCTCAGGCACGACGCGGGCGATAAAATTCTTGACCTCGCCTTCGTCTCCGGCACCGATCGCGAGTGAGACGGCGGCGATATTCGCGATCTGGGCAACGCCGTCCTTTGAGATATAACCAGACGCAAGCGCATCGGAGGGCAAAGCAGAAACCTTTGCATTTTTTGCAATGCTATCGGCTCCGCCGTTCAGAACGTTTATGCAGCTATCGATCGCGGATTCGTCATTGCCGAAAAAGATCAGGCTTCCCTTAACAAGGGCAAATGCCTTGCGGCCGTCTTTTGCCGTCCAGGTAAAGTATCTGCCGCCGTGCTTATCGCTGGTCACAAGCTCGACCTCACCGCCATAGACCTCATTTACAAACTCGCCTACTTCATTTTCGGTAAAACTGAGCGCCTGATAATTCCAGGCATTGGTCTCAGCGACGGCAACAAAGTGGGGCTTGAAATTAAGGACCGAATTCTCTTCGGTCACGGCCTCTTCGGAGGTTTGAAACCCGGTCACCGCTATCGAAAGGCGAATGCCGTTCAACGCGGAAGTATCGGGCTTCGATCTGGCAAGCTGCTGAAATTTTGGATTCGAGGTTATAGCCTCAAGCATCTTTCCAAGGTCCGAGGTTTCGAGGTAAACCAGCGAGTCGGCCGGGATCGCCGTCCGCGGATCAGTTGGCCTCGAGCTGCACGAGAGGACGGTGAAGATCAACGCAGAGACACAGAGACGCAGAGAGTAATTCAAAAGCGATCGGTGACACGCAACGCGTCGCACAAGGACAAAGACTGCCTTTATCTTGGTTCTCTGCGTCTCCGCGTCTCTGCGTTTAAACTTCTGTGCTAACATCTGGCAATATGGCTAACCGTATATTTGCTGAGGACATTCTACAGGGTAAGATCGCGTTTGTAACCGGCGGCGGAACCGGAATAACCGGCGGCGTGGCCCGGGCGTTTGCACGGCATGGGGCAAAGCTTGCCATTACCAGCCGAAAGATCGAAAGCCTGAAGGCGATGAAGGAACTGATCGAGAACGAAGACGGCAGCGAATGCATTGCCGTCGCAGGCGACGTACGTGATTTTACAGACGTTCAGAACGCGATCGCCCGGACCGCCGAACACTACGGGAGCATCGACATCGTTGTCAACGGTGCGGCCGGCAACTTTTTGTGTGCTGCCAATGAGCTTTCCGCAAACGGCTTTGGGACGGTAATAGACATTGATACCAAGGGAACCTTCAATGTTTGCCGGGCCGCTTGCGAGGATCTGAAAAAGTCGAGGTGCCAGATCATTAATATTTCCGCAACGCTGCACTACCTCGCCACACCGATGCAGATCCACGTTTCAGCCGCCAAAGCTGGCGTTGACGCAATAACACGGAATCTCTCGGTCGAATGGGGCCGACTCGGCATCCGCGTCAACGGCATTGCTCCCGGCCCGATCGAAGACACTGAAGGCATGAAACGGCTTTTGCCGGAGGCCCTAAAGGACAAGATCACAAAACGCATCCCGCTCGGCCGTTTTGGAAAGATCAAGGACATCGAGAACGCCGCCCTGTTCCTCGCATCCGACGCGGCGAGCTATATAAATGGCGTAACGCTCGTAGTCGATGGCGGGCAGTGGCTGCAAGGAACGAGTTTGGGTTGAAATGAACAATGTTTAAATCTATCGGGCCGTAACAATTGGACCGCAAGTACTTTTGTGCTCTTTGTGTCTTCAACCTAGTGAGCTTTGTGTTTAAAAACCGTTAACACAAAGGCCGCAAAGAGTGGGCACAAAGTTCACAAATATCTGGTTCCTGCCATTTCAGCTGTTGGCTTCCTGAAGTATCTCGTCCAACTCTGCCTCTGCCAGTTCATAGCTCTCATTGCAAAATCCGCAGGTCATCACCGCTCCCTTGTCTTCGTTTATCATAGCCTCTACCTCTGCCGCGCCGAGCGAGGCTATCAGGGTTTTGGCCCGCTCGATCGAACAATTGCACTGGAATGTGACTTCCCTTTCATCCAGCACCTGAAAATCCACTTCGCCGAGGGCAAGTTTTAACAGATCTTCCGGTTCCGCCCCAGCATTTATCGCAGTCGTCACGTGCGGAGCATTGCGGATCGTGTCCTCGATCATTGTTATGATCTGTTCGTTCGCACCGGGCAGCATCTGCACCAGCACGCCGCCCGATGCCGCCACGAAGGGTTCATTGCTCCTCAGCAAAACACCAAGAAGTACGGCGGAAGGCAATTGCTCTGATTTTGCAAGATAATATGCAAAATCCTCACCGATCTCGCCGGATACAAGCGGCACCGAGCCAACATACGGCTCCTTATGCAGCCCAATGTCGAAACCTGATTCGCGGATAACATAGAAGGTACCGTCGCCCACAATACCGCCGACATTGAACTTACCATTGACGTTTGCCGGAATCTCGACGTCAGGATTCTTTACATAGCCGCGAACGGTACCGCGGCCGTTCGTTTCCGCCACGATCCCGCCGACAGGGCCTGACGAATCAATTCGCACCGTAAGCCGGTCGTAGTCTTTGAAAGTTCCTCCCAAAAGGAGCGTTCCGGTCAGCACGCGCCCAAAAGCCGCAGACACTGTCGGCGACGGATCATGCCGCCGCACAGCCTCACGCACTACGCCGGTTGTTATTGCCGACAACACCCTAATGGTCCCATTCGCAGCCGTCCCTTGTATGATCTTGTCCATAATAAAAATCGGGATCGCGTTAATAGAAAACCGCCAAATATCGCAGACCGATCCGCGTTACCGGTTCGGTTTCCGTCATCGGTTATCCCGTATCATCCTTCTTTAAGTGTTCGAAATTCTATCCGCTAAAGTCAAACCGGCCGCCGCGCGCGGGCGAGTGAATCGTGCGGCGGGCAACTCTGATCAGCCGACAACACTTTCATGCCGAAAATTAAAGGGCTCCGTGGGTCGAGCCGACAGAAACTAACAATTTGTAGGTTACCGACTTGCAACAACCACAATATATTGTATAATCCTTTTATGGTTTTCTTTTCCTCATAAACCACAGATTTTTCAAATCTTAGCTTAATTCATTGTTTCTTGAGGGGCATTTTTGTGTACTCCGTGATACCCTGACCGAATCGCTTTTGGGTTAAGTTTCGATTGCTTCGGATAGAAAATTCAGCTTCTGGGAGCTCCATGATAATGAGTAAGGAAATAGATGTTACAGGAACAGATGTCAGCAGTGTCGGCGGTGGTGGACAGGCGACGGCAAGAGGTCGAAGAGCGGCAAGTCCGTTAGGGGTAAACGCCGAAAAGGTGGTTGCCAAACGCTACGCCACAAAGGACCTTAACGGCGAGGCGCTTGAGACGTGGGCCGACATCGTTCGCCGTGTCGTGGGACATGTTTCCACAGCGGAAAATGACCGGGCCGAACGGGATGCGTTCTACAATGACATGACCGCGATCATGCTTGATCGCGAGTTCATCCCGAACACTCCTTGTTTGGTCAACGCCGGCAAGCCAAAAGGGCAGCTCGCGGCCTGCTTTGTCCTGAACGTTCCCGATTCGATCGAGGGCATAATGGAGCATGCCCAAAATGTCGCCATCATCCACCAAACCGGCGGCGGCACGGGAATGACATACGAGTTTTTAAGGCCCGCTGGTTCAATGGTCAACTCGACTCGCGGCGTCGCCAGCGGCCCGGTCAGCTTCATGAACATCGTCAACCAGACGACCGAGGTCGTAAAGCAGGGCGGTGTTCGCCGCGGTGCCAATATGGGCATCCTGAGCGTTGATCACCCGGATATCCTGCGATTCATTCACGCAAAGAACGATCAAAGCAGCCTGACGAATTTCAATATCTCGGTGACCGTCACCGATGCGTTCATGGAAGCTGTCGACAATGGCCGCTGGTACCAGACCGAGTTTCATGATGAGCCATGGACGCAGGAGGTTTTCGATCCGGTTACGGGGGCGAACTACGCTGTTTACCGCCGTCCGGATGGTTCGGTCGTGACCTTTGCGGATAAATTCGCCTTCGAAACGGCGGATGTTTCCGATTGCGTGATCGAAGAACCGCCGATGTCGGGAATGATCTATGCTCCCGACATCTGGCAGCGCATCATAGCTTCTGCTCACAAATATGCCGAGCCAGGCATCATCTTTATCGACGAGGTCAATCGCCACAATCATATGATGGCGTCGATGGGCCCGATCTATGCGTGTAACCCGTGCGGCGAACAGCAGCTTCATTTTAATAACTCGTGCAATCTCGGCTCGATCGATGTCGCTAAGTTCTATTCACGGTCTGAAGACCCATCGAGTATTGATGGGAGCATCGATTGGGACCGCCTTGCCGAAGCGACCCGGCGTTCCATACAGTTTCTAGACAACGTTGTAGATGCCGGCCATTTTCCGCTGCCCGAGATCGACGATGTAGTAAAACGCACGCGCCCCGTAGGGCTTGGAATAATGGGTTTTGCCGATCTGTGCCTGCATCTCGGGATCACCTATGGTAAGCCGGAGTCGTTCGAGCTAATAGAACGCATAATGGGCTTCGTCCGCCGGGAATCATGGAACGCCTCGCTCGAACTTGGCAGAAAGAAAGGGGTTTTTCCTGAATTTGAAGCGAATCGCGATGTATATACACGGTTTCTTCGCGACGAGATCGGAATTCCTGAAGACGTCGATATCACACCTCGAAATTACGAGGTGACAACCATTGCCCCGACGGGAACTATCTCGCTTGTCGCAGAAACGTCCTCCGGTATCGAGCCAAATTTTTCATGGGCGTATGTCCGCCAGGATACTGTCGGCACGCGCACATATGTTCACACACTAGCCGCCGAAGCCCTCGGTATCGAGGTTGATCAGACCAATGAAGAGTCAATAAAAAATGCCGCCGAGTACGTTGTCGCAAACGCTGACAAGCTGCCCGCGCATTTTATCTCCGCCATGGAGATCAGTTCGGTTGAACACGTAAAAGTTCTTGGGGCGGCCCAAAAGCATGTGGACAATGCGATCTCGAAAACCTGCAACGGTGCCGCGGATGATACGGTCGAATCTGTCGATGAACTTTATCACCTGGCCCGTAAACTCGGGTGCAAAGCCGTCAGCTATTACCGCGACGGCAGCCGCGAGGGACAGGTTTTGAACACGATGAGAGCGTCAGAACCGCCTGCGTTAGCGGACAGCCAGAGCGTTGAGGGTGACGACCTGCCCCAGACCGGAGGTGAGTTCTCGCCTTCTCACGCACTCAACCTGTCATCAGCGCGAACAGAACGTCCGCGCGAACTACAGGGGTCAACCTGGCGGATCCCGTTCGATGGGCAGAACCTTTATGTCACGGTCAACCACGACGGACATCGGATCCTCGAGGTCTTTGCGACCGGGCCGATCAGCCAGGGCGTCGGACTACTGGCGTCAAAGATGCTTCGCGGTGGCTTTGAGGTCAAAGAGGTTTCACGCAGTTTGAACAAGGTGACCGGTACGCACGCCGTCTGGTTCAACAAACGGCTGCTTACCTCGCCCGAACAAGCCGTGGCCGAATGTCTTCTGCTTATAGATCGACGCCTCAACAATCAGCCCGAATCGCTCCGGGCCGCGAAAACCGCCATCGCCGAGACCGAGGCCGCTCAGACGCAGATGTCGAACCTGATCGGCGAGTGCCCCGAATGCCGAGGCCAGCTCGAACACGCCTCCGGCTGTGACTTCTGCCGCGACTGCGGATATTCGAAATGCAAATAGATCCCGGGCCAATGCAGAAGCCCGCACGTCAGCAAGGGCATAATGAATAGCTAGCCAAGTACGCCCTGCCGATCTGCAGAATCCTGGTTCGTGCGTTTTCGCGTTCTTCATTCGTGCATTTCGTGGTGGCGAAGCCGGACCCTGGACCACGAAACAAACGAAAGCAGAACACGAAAATCCACGAAACAACATTCCGTTAGCGAAGGGCCTTACCTTGATCTAACACTGCGTTTCTACCCCAATACTGTCCGAAAAATCTTGACCCCGCAGCCCCTTAAATGCTATTCATATTAGTTGTTTCGCTTCCTTCAACCGATCAGTTTTTGGCCCTAAGGAGTACCAATGACCAGGAAGTCCCTTTTCGTTCTCGCAATTGCTTTGCTGTCGATATCGACAGTTGCAGCTTCGTCCGGCAACAACAGATCATCTGTTCGCTCGAACCGCGATCAGAAACGGTTGAACATTAAGGTCGTTCCGTGGGGCCCAACTCAGATCGACGTTGATTCCGCCCATCAGCGTGCCGCCGCAAGCGCGGTCGTCCGCCGTGAGCTTAGTGGCGCAAATTACCGCGAGGTCGGTTTTGAGTACGTTTACGATTCCGCCGAGACAAAGTCCCAGGCTCCCCGCCCACCCAAAGGCTTCCGGGTGATCTATTACAACTATTCGACCGATATGACGCTGTACGCCGACGGTGATTTTGCCGGTAACGAGCCAATCACGGCATATTGGACAAACGAGATTCCGGGCCTAAGTGAATCGGAGATACTGGCGGCCTTCCAGGTGCTTGACCAGGATGCAAAATTCCGCGGCCTTCGCGCGGCGAAAAAGGCCGCTTACTATCAGGCGATGCCGCCGACAACGGTCATCGACGGCGAACGGCTAATCAATATCGGCGTCGGCGATCCGGCGACGGGTGCGTACAAGATCGTCGGTATCAGTTTTAAGAACAACAAGGTAGTCAATTATGCCAATGGTGCTCCGCCGACCTCGATCGCCGCGCCGGAATCATGCGGTGTAGGTGATGCCGGACAGTTGCCGAGCGGAAACGGCGTGGCGGGCCAGGCAACGCTGACCGTCAATGACACGGGCGGAAATCCGCTGTGGGAAATGATGGTCGTGCGGCCATCGTCATCATCGGGCCGCAACTTTGAGCGGTCGGGCCTTGAGGTCCGCGATGTCAAATACAAAGGGAAAATGGTGCTCAAACGCGGCCACGTTCCTATCCTTAACGTCAAATACGTCGCCGGTTGCGGCCCGTACCGCGATTGGCAGTACGAAGAAAATAACTTCAATGCACCGGAAGAAGGTGCGCAGAACCCGGCACCGGGCATCCGCATTCTTGCTCCGGGGCAAGTAGCGACCACGATCGTCAACACCCGCAACGATACCGGAAATTTTCACGGCGTCGCCATCTATACCGCGGACACCGGGAACGGCCAGGAAGTTGTCCTTGTCAGCGAAATGAGTGCCGGCTGGTACCGTTATTCAATGGAATGGCGGTTTGCAGCCGATGGAACGATCCGCCCGCGTTATGGTTTTGGATCTATCTCCGATCCGTGCGTGTGCATTCAGCGAACACACCACACTTACTGGCGATTTGATTTCGATATCGTAAATCCGGAGAACAAGGTGTTCATGCTCGACCGCGGCCGAAAATATAGAAAACCGATCGAGACTGAGACCGCGTTCTTCAAAAGCCCGTTGACCAGCCGCAGCGTGCTTATCCAGAACGCGAACGGTGACGAGGCATATCAGCTAGTCCCTGGCTCGAACGATGGCAGGGTGACCGACAACGACGGCAATCTTTTTGACGCCTATGGTGCCGGTGATTTCTGGGTAATGCGTTTTAAGGGCACGTCGGCCGCTCCCGGTGAACTCGATGATACGGACGGGCCGCTTTATCCTGGTGCAAATCTTGCCCCGTGGGTCAACGGCGAATCGACAAACGGCGAAGACATCGTCGTCTGGTACGCCGGCCATCAAGTGCGTCAGGACGATTCAAGCCGGAGCCCAAGGCCGCAGGTTCTGTCGGGCATACACGTCATGGGTCCAACACTGCGGCCTGTGCTATGGTAGCTCGAACATGAAGTTAGTATTCTTATGAAGAAAAACATTCTGTTCCGTGCGGCGGTTGCACCTATTCTACTTCTTCTAGGTCTAGTTGCAACCTTTACTTCAACAGGCGAAAGTACGCTTGCTCAAGAGCAACGCGCGGGCCGTGCGGCAGCAACTCCGGAGAGTTTTTCCGATCTTGAAGTTGTCCTTAAAAAAAGGATTA
The DNA here is from genome assembly GCA_963169175.1 of Acidobacteriota bacterium. Lineage (GTDB taxonomy): Bacteria > Acidobacteriota > Blastocatellia > Pyrinomonadales > Pyrinomonadaceae > OLB17. Next base: position 22,232 of record CAUJFK010000199.1, read on the forward strand.
GTGCCCTAGCTGATACGGTTGAGTCGGCGGTAGTGGAGAACGAACCATCGTGGAAGCTAAAGAAAAAGATCTCGGATCGGTTGTCAGAGGGAATTTCGCCCCAATCGCGCGGCGGCGGTAAATTCTTTGGCGCGTCGGCTTATTTACGATTTGAAAGGCGAAGTGTTGTCGTGAAAATCGAGATCAGGTCCGGAGAACCGTCGACTGAAGAGGAAACCTCGTCAAGCATGAAGCTCGGGTTGAGTAGAATTAGTCGCGGGGTGATTAAGCCCTTGGCTGGGATCGGCGATGAAGCAGTCATGGTCTCAGACGTCCTCGAGAGTAGAAACAATTCAGTTTACGTAAAATTCAGAAGCGACAAAACACTTATCGAAGTTGGCGTGGACAGCCCAAATGGAGGTAAGAATTTGCACGAACAGATTGCGCGAGCGATAACTCAAATAGTAGATTCAGCGATCAGGGATTTGAAGAATGAGTAAACTGTGGATGCCGAGTAGGTCTTTACTCGAATTTTTTACCTTAGTTTTCACGCTTACCGTTGTCGTCGTTGCAGCTCCGCAACCGACGCCGACACCCGCCGGCAAGCCGTCCATTACCGAAAACCTCGGCCTGATCGCGAGCGGCAGAACACTGGCAGACCTGGAATCCGATATCCGGACGCGTCTTCAGCGGCCTGAACTTCGCCGGGGCCAGGTCGGGATCAAGATCGTATCGCTGAATACGGGCAAGGTCGTGTTCGAAGAGAACGCTGAGAAATATTTCATGCCCGCCTCGAACATGAAGAATTTCACGGTGGCGACGGCGCTTGAAAAATTGACGCCCGACTACCGCTTTGTCACAAGCGTTTTCGCCCGAGCGATACCGGATGCAAGCGGTACGATCACAGGCGATCTTCGCATCTACGGGCGCGGCGATGTTTCCCTCTCGACAGCCTTCTTTCCGACCGCGGCGGAATTGGCTGCTGCCGGAAGCGTTCAGAACGGCACATCTACATCGGGCGTCGATGCGGTTTATTACCGGGGCATCGACAGGCTTATCGACAAGATCATTGCCG
>CAUJFK010000200.1 GCA_963169175.1 Acidobacteriota bacterium
TCCTTCTCGCTCCTGGCTTAAGCCGCTTCTTGGTAAGCCCGTTAAAACGGGCTGGTTATCAAATTTTGATCTCTAACCCCGCCGTAAACGGACGGGGCTATGTGCCCTTCGGGAAAGCCTCGTGACCGAGGCTACTCATCCCACGGCTCGTCGCAGAAATCCTCGAGTGTGCCTTCGATCCATTTAAGTGCCTCGGCCTCAGCTTCCGGGTCCGCTGCCTGTTCGCGATAGCTCGCCTCCATCTCCTCGTCACTTGGCCAAGCGCCAGTCGAGAATATGTCGCCATTGATCTTAATCTCGCCTTTCATCGATCCGATCCAAATCGATCTATCAACCGTGTCGCGACTTCCTTTTTCACTTTTACCCTTTTCCACCTTCCTAATCACTCACATTACACAACCCGATCACTGGCTGGTGGAGCATCGTTATCTCCGCATTTCTCCCCATGTATGAACGGGCCATGGCGATGGCTTCGGTTAGGTTGTCGGCGCGTTCCCAGCCTAGCATTTCGGGGACGTGGGCGTTTTCGGCGCCGGCGACGATGACCTTGCCGACGTGCTGGCGGCCGTTTTCGCCCCAGTACCACATAAAGAATGGATGTGCGCCGTGGTAGGCGTTGCCGCGGCGGTACATTTCGACGTAGGCCGGGTTGGTGGCGAATTCGCGTTCGTATTTTTCTCTTAAATAAAATGCATCGCGCGATTCGGGCAGTAGCCGGTGGAAAAATTCGATGTACGACGGGTGGAAGTTGTGATCGAATTCGTCAAAGCACGGATGCGTTATCACCATCACGCCGCCTTTTCGCAAGAGCGGTTTGTTGCGGTACATATTAAAGTGATACCCAAGCGCCATCACCTGCACGAGCAGCGGATTCAACGCCGAGTAAACGTTGTACGGCGAAATATCCGGTATGCCCGAGATCAAAATATCGCACTGGCCCTTGACCGGGATTTCATACTGCCGATAGTTGAGTTCGAGTATCTTTTCATGCACAGGCTCGGTCAGTCCGGCATAGCATCCGATCAATTCATACTGCGCAGGAATTGCGTGCAGCATCTTCCGGCGAGCACCTCGCGGGAGTTTTGAAAACGTCCGCTTCATTGCCTCCCACTTCATCCTGTCCATAAACGAAAATTCGTCCTCGTTCCGCGTCAGGATGTCGTAGCCCTCGGGGAACATTTTGTTGTTCAGGGCCGTTTCGATGTGGAAGACCTTGCAGTTTTCATCGACCAGTTTACCGAGGCGAATGACCTTATGATTCAACTCCGAAGCCGGCGGGTCCATGTACGAATGGGAATCGCGGATCGTCTGCGGCTCGTGGTGCGCACGCAAAGATTCGTAATCACACAACCCAACCGCGACCGACTTATGCCCGCCGTCCATCGGAACGAGGTTGATGTTCAGATAGATCAGCAGCTCGCTCTCGATCGCGCGTTTGTTCACCCGCAGCGGCTCATTGTGCCGCGTGTGGCCGAGCGTGACCAGGCCGTCATCGTCCTCGGCGTCGTGGTTGTAATAGCGTTCGGGGTAATATTCGTCAAAGATCGCCGTGCCGACCATCCGCTTCATTTCCCACGCCGTCATTTTGCGGTGCAGCGAGTTGGCGATGATCAGATGAATGTCGTCCACGCCGTTCGCTGCACACATATCCAGCACGACCTCCAGCATCGTCTGCCGCATGTCCGGCAAAGCCATTGGCGGCAGCGGCAGCGAGATATCATCCATCGCTATCGTCACCCGCATCCCCGGCTCAAGCAGTGCATAAAGCGGCTCCATCTCCAGCGGATGATTTACCGCATAACGGATCGCCGCCTCGCGGTTCGGCAAACCCTTGATCGGCGGATTCGGATAAATAACCCGCGTCCCCACCGGAATGTCCTCAAGGATAAAATCCTCCCCATTCGGCATGATCCGCGGCGCCGAGTCTTTGTCGATGTAAACGATCGATTCGTGTGTTTTGCGTCTTAGTGCTAGTGCCATAATAAACTGTTCGTAAGCGCCAATGATGATCAGCAGCCAAGCCCGTAATGTGGGTATACATCGAGCCTCATTTCCCCGATTTCCTTCGATTGTCGTCCTTGCACAGGAGTTGGCAGTTTTCGGCAGAAGTTTTGCCGCCCAAACTCCAAGGTGTCGCGTGGTCGGCTTCCATCTCGTTTAGTTCGAAATGTTTTTGGCATTTGATGCAGATGCCCGCCTGTCGTTCGTAGGCTTCTCTGCGTTGGTTCTCGGAAAACTGACGGATATTCAGATATTTTTCACTGCCGGTCAGGACGTAAAGATAGATTCCGGGTTTCTTGGTCACATCCTCGTCCATCATCAATACCGTGACCTGCTTTTCGAGCTTATCGGCGTCGAACGGCTCATTTTTTACTGACTTTGTCCATCTTGTTTCTCTTATCATTTACCTTTATCAAACCCGCGAACCGCCTCAATGATCGTCTCGACCGCCCGCACATAGAACACCGGTTGGATGTTTGCGAAATCGTCGGTTGGGCGGTGGTAGTCTTTGTGATCTTCGACGCCGAAATAGATGAACGGGATCTTTTCTCGGTGAAACGAACCCTGGTCGGATTGGTTGGTCCAATCGTCGCGGCCGAGTTTTGGGTCGTCGTGGCCGAGGAGCAATTTCACGCCGGCTTTTTCCTGCACCGCCTCGAGAGCCGGTTTCAGCTGCGGGTTCTGAAAAGTGCCGGTCGCGTAGAGTTCACCCTTATAGTTCCGCGAGATCATATCCATGTTGATATTCAGCAGGATCGATTCCTTTTTGACCGGCAAATTAGCAACAAAATACCGCGAACCGACAAGGCCTTTTTCTTCCGCGTCGAATGCGACGAAGATCAGCGAATGGTTTGGCTGGTGTTTTTTGAAATAGGAAGCGATCGCGAACAAAGCCGCCGTGCCTGAAGCGTTATCGTCGGCCCCGTTATATATCTCACCACGATTGATGCCTACGTGATCGTAATGAGCGGTAACAATAATGTACTTATCAGGTGTTTTCTTTCCTTTGATCTGTCCGACGAAATTAACACCGTTCAAAATCTTTGTTGTCCCACGCAATTTAATATCGAAATTCTGTTGGTACGTCGAACCGAACGGCTGAATTCCAGATTCCTTGAACCGCTTTTCAACGTAATCTCGCGCCTTCTGCATCGCCGGCCTGTCCGCGGAACGGCCTTCCATATCGTCCGCCGAAAGCGTCTGGACGTCGCGCAGCAGCGCGGCTGCATCGAACATCTTCGACTTTGGCTCCGCCGAAACCGCCGCCCTTTTCCCGACACCGACCTGCGCCGACGTCGCCGCAACCAGCATCGCCAACACCAACCACAATTTTCCTTGCCTGAAATATCTCATCAAAACACTTCCATCTTCGTGTCTTAGCTTTTGCGTCTTTCGTGGTTTGACTAACCCCTAACCACGAAAAGCACGGAGTACACGAAACTACTTTAAATCCAAAATCGCCCAATCGTGCTGCCGAGCTGTCTGCTTCAGCCTAAAATCCGGACACACAGCGACCGGATGTCCAACGATCGAAAGCATCGGCAGATCGGAAATTGAATCCGAGTAAGCGTAAGATTCGGACAAATTGATATTCTCCCGCTCAGCATATTCACGTATCCATTTCGCCTTCGTTGCCGATGCCATAACAGGCGGCAGTACACGGCCCGTTGCATAGCCATTTACAAACTCAAGCCGATTGGCCACGTAATCCTCGATCTGCAGAAAGTCCATCAACCGATCAATAGTGAAATCCAATGCCCCAGTCAGCACCACCTGCCGTTGGCCGATCTTTTTGCCTTGCGCGATCAACTCGGGCGTGCCGGGGAAAATTGCCGGTTTTAAGACCTCCTCGAAAAGTTCGTCCGAAAAATACCGCAGCCGGTCATGCGAAAAGCCTTCATAGCTGCGGAAAAAGACTTCATTAAAAACATTGCGCGAATAAAGGTCTGTGATTCCAAAAAAAGGCAGCTTCGCCAGCGTTCCGACCGATTTCTTTGCCGTTTGCCACAAACCCTGCTGGCGTTGAGCATAAAATCCGAGCGTGTGAACAAGGTTGGTGCTCACCAAAGTTCCTTCAAGATCGTAGAATGCGGCCGCCTGTCCGTTATTGTTCATCTTAAAACTGTGTTATTTTAGCTCCGACCTGTTGTGACACCGAGATCTAAGAAACCCGATTCTACCACGCAAGTGCAATTTTGCGATATGAAACGGAACAAACTTTACATTTTAATTACAATTGTAATTACATCGTATTTACATTCGGCCTGCGCGAGCAATGCTGCAACCGAAAATCTGCAGACTGGCCCATCACCCGAACAGATATCGAATGCCCGATCGGCAGCGGAAAAGCTTTTTACAGATCGCGAAGACCTCAACAATCTCCGCGAAGCAATAAAGCTTCTCGGAGCAATACGTGATCCTAACTCCCGCAGCTACGATGTAGAATGGACCTTCGCCAAATATAACTATTTCCTCGGCCGACACACAGGCGATGAGTCCGAATCTGATCAAGCGTTCACGACCGGCCGCGACGCCGCAAAGATAGCAGCCAATATGCATCCGGAAGGGCCGGACGGCCTGTTTTGGTATGGAGCGAACCTTGGTGAATTGTGTAAGAAAAGTCCGGTCACGGTTGGCCTTAGAAATGTCGGTGACGTTCGCGAGGCGATGATAAAGGTTGTTGAGATAGATCCGGGCTATCAGGGAGCCGCTGCATACGACGTGCTTGGCCAGATAGAGCTAGCCACACGGATCAAGGACGGTACGGCGGAGAAGGCGGTTGAGTATCTGCAGGCCGGCCTTAAGCTCGAAAGCGAAAATTCGAACCTATATGTACATCTCGCACAGGCATACCTTGCGCTGAACAAGGATGCCGAGGCCAAGCGGCAGCTCAACAAGGTTTTGGCGATGAAACCGAATCCCGACTATCTGCCGGAACATCACGAATCGGTAGAACTCGCAAAAAAATTGCTTTCGTCAAAATTTCAGGAATGTTGCTGAGCCGTTCCGCGGCCAGCCCGCCCAGTTGATTCTATGCGTCGTGCCATCTTCCCCGGATCATTTGACCCGCTGACAAACGGCCACCTCGATGTGATCGAGCGCGCCGCACCTCTGTTTGATGAGATCATCGTCGCGGTCCTTAACAACCCCGATAAAAACCCGATGTTCACCGTCGAAGAGCGCGTTGCCATGATCCAGGAGATATTGCAGTCAATAAAACACAATGGCTGCAAATTGACCGTCGATAGCTTTTCCGGCCTGACCGCGGAATTTGCCAAGGCAAGAATGGCAACCGCTATCGTCCGCGGCATTCGGGCAGTGAGCGATTATGAATATGAGCTGCGGATGGCATTGATGAATCGAAAACTTGAACCCGAGATCGAAACCGTCTTCTTTATGGCGGATGAGGAATATTCGTACGTTTCGTCAACTCTGATGAAGCAGGTATTTCTGCTCGGAGGCCGCGTCGATGGCCTGATCCCGGACCTTGTCGAAGCCAAAATGCAGGCCAAATTGGCCGAAACAGCCTGAAAGCAGCTGCGCCAACTCTGCATCTTCCGCACTCTGCGATAGAATAGCCGTAATATGAGCACCAACTTTCCGGTTTCCGAGAATGTCTCGCGAATGCACGCGTCGTCTACTCTAAAAGCCGCTCAGACGGCCCGGATGCTGCGTGAGCAGGGCCATGATGTGATCGACCTAAGCGTTGGCGAGCCTGATTTCGACACGCCTGAATTCATCAAGCAATACGCCTGGGAAGGACTCCAAAAAGGCCTGACAAAATATACGGCAACAGCCGGAATGAAGCCGCTGACCGAAGCGGTCGTCGAATTTTACGCTGAAAGGTTCGGAGCGGAATTTTCGGTCGCGGAAGTTGCGGCTTCGTGCGGCGGCAAGCAGGGCCTTTTCAATGCTGCCTGCACGCTCTTGAACCCGGGCGATGACGTATTGATCCCAAAGCCGTATTGGGTAACGTTTCCTGAGATCGTGACATTCTGCCGTGCGAATAATGTTTTCATTGATACAGAATCAACGGATTTTATCCTTACGGCCGAACAGGTTCGCAACGCGATCACCGAAAAAACGAAACTGCTTATTGTAAATTCGCCGAGCAATCCAAGCGGGCGTGTGATACCCGCGGACGAAATGCGTCGGATCATTGAGGCGTGCGTCGAACGCGGAATTTATGTGCTCACGGACGAATGTTACCTCTTTTTTGCCTATCCGCCCGGAGAAGTGTTTACATCCGCAACATTGCCAAAGGATCTTCGTCAGTTCGTATGTGTAGCCGGCAGTTTTTCAAAGACCTTTGCCATGACCGGATGGCGCATCGGCTACACCATCGCGAATGAAGAATGGACGCGTGCAATGACAAAGCTCCAGAGCCATTCGGCATCGCATCCAACTTCGTTTGTCCAATACGCATGTGCCAGGGCTTTGCAGGACAGCCAGGCTTCCATGACGGCCGTCGGTAGCATGTTGGCCGAATATGAGCGGCGGCGTGACTGGCTCATTCCGCAATTGAACGCAATTCGAGGGTTCAAGTGCGCGATGCCCGAAGGAGCGTTCTATGCCTTTGTGGATGTGCGGGAAATGCTCGGCGATGAATTCAAGACCTCGGCGGATGTTGCTGACAAGATGCTGAGCGAATGTCAGATCGTGGCTACGGACGGAAAGCCGTTCGGAGCTGAAGGATTCATTCGTCTCTCGTACGCGACGTCGATGCAGAATCTTGAAAATGCGATTGAGCGGCTGAGGAATTTGTTCGGCACCAGTTCGATGTCGGCATAAATGAGCCGATGATATTGCGGATCTTCGGTCGATGGAAACCGAATTTAACCACCGGTCATCATCAGCCCGATCTCATCAACCGAAGTTGTCTTCGGGTCAACCTCACCGACGATCTTTCCGTCGCGAATTATTAATAGCCTGTCGGCCAGGGCAGTCACTTCTTCAAGTTCCGCAGAAACAAGCAATATCGCTCGGCCCTTGTCACGAAGATCGATGATCGCTTTATGAATGAACTCGATCGCCCCGATATCGACGCCGCGCGACGGCTGCGAGACGAGCAAGAGTTTTGGGTTCAGATGAAACTCACGGCCAATGATAAGCTTTTGCTGATTGCCGCCCGAAAGTGCCTTTGCGGGTAGTTCCGCGACGGGCGGACGCACATCGAAATCTGAGATGATCCCGCCTACTCTTTTCTGAACGGCGGTCGAGCTGATAAATCCTGATGCGGCGGCGATCGGGGGGCGATAATGCACGCCAAGGATCGAATTTTCGGCGAGGTCAAAATTCAGTAGCAGTCCGCGCTTGTGCCTGTCTTCCGGAATATGAGCGATGCCAAGTTCTTTGAGCCGGCGTGCCCCCAGATCGGTCACATCGCGGCCTTCGAACTCGATCCGGCCGGTCCGCGGTTTCAACAGCCCGGCCAGGGCCTCAATAAGCTCGGTCTGCCCGTTGCCTTCGATGCCCGCTATCCCAACTATTTCTCCGGCCGCAACAGTAAATGAGACCTTATCGACGGCAACCCCATGGCGGCCCTGCACAACCAGATCGCGAACCTCCAGCACCGTGCCTGCGGGTTCCGCATCGGTTTTCTCGACCCGCAAAAGCACATCACGGCCAACGATCATTCGTGCGAGATCTTTTGCATTCGTATCTGCCGTCCGCACATTTCCGACCGATCTGCCGTCGCGCATAACGGTCACTTCATCTGAAATGGCCAAGACCTCTTCCAGCTTATGCGTGATAATGATGATGGTCTTTCCCTGCTCTTTCATCCGGCGAAGGATGGCGAAGAAATCATTCACTTCCTGAGGCGTGAGCACCGCAGTCGGTTCATCGAGGATCAGCAGGTCAGCGTTCCTATACAGAGCTTTCAGCAGTTCGACCCGCTGCTGCTGGCCTACCGAAAGGTCCTCAATAAACGCCTTCGGATCGATATTTAGATTCAGTTCGTCGGACAACTCCTTGATCCGGCGATTGGCCTGGTCAATGTCGAGGCTCGCGGTCGAACCGGTTTCTGCCCCGAGAATGATGTTCTCGGCCACCGTCATCGTATCGACCAGCATAAAATGCTGATGCACCATCCCGATCCCAAGTGCGATGGCATCATGCGGATTCCTGATCTGGACAGGTTTGCCATCAACCAATATCTGCCCACTGTCGGCGTTGTAGAACCCATAGGCAATCCGCATAACCGTCGATTTCCCGGCACCATTCTCACCAACGATCGCATGTATCGTCCCAGTGTGAACCATTATCGAGACATCGTTGTTCGCGATGACCCTACCGAAGGTCTTGGTGATGTTCTTAAGTTCAAGCATCTTCTATTTCGCCATCGCGTCAGTCACTTTGATCTCGCCCAGGATGATCTTCTCTTTTGCTTGATCGACCTTTTCAAGAGTTTCTTTAGAAATAAGAGGCTCGTTGTATTGATCAAGGGCGAATGCCACGCCGTCTTTATCAAGTCCGAATACGTGAAAGCCGCCCTGAAAATTACCATCGCGCACTTCCTTTACGACATCGAAAACGGCATTGTCCACGCGTTTTACCATTGACGTAAGCACGAATCCTGGTTTGACACCATTCTGGTTCGAATCCACACCGATGACGAATTTGTTTGCTTCGCCATTCACATTTTTTCCGTACTGCTCAACCGCGTCGAATGCACCCAACCCGGAATTGCCGGCCGCCGTAAAAATGACATCGGCCCCTTTCTCGATCTGATTCAGCGCCAGTTCCTTTCCCTTTCCCGGATTGTTCCACGCACCGTCGGTAACGCCGACATAATTTGTGACGATACGAACGTTCGGGTTCATATACTTCGCACCTTCTTCAAAGCCGGTCGCAAATTTGTGGATCAGCGGTATGTCCATTCCGCCGATAAACCCGAGCACACCCGTTTTCGACTTTGCGGCCGCGATCATTCCGACCAGGAACGAACCTTCGTGTTCGCGAAACACCAGCGACGCAACATTCTTCTTCGGCGTTTTGCCGTCCTTTTCAAATATGACCCCGTCAATAATGGCAAATTTGATGTTTGGATAATCGTCCGCCACCTTTTGCATTATCGGCCCCTGGGCAAAGCCAACCCCGATTATCAGATCAAAATTCCGCTCGGCAAATGCCCGCATCGCAGGCTCGATCGATGTCGGATTGCCGGGTTCGATGTCGTAAAGACAGATGTTCAGTTCTTTCTCGGCCCGCTTGACGCCTTCCCACGCCGCCGCGTTGAACGATCGGTCATTCTTGCCGCCGATATCGAACACTATCCCGACGCGGGTGTTGCAGCCCTCGCGTTTCGCATCCGCCTGCGTGCCGCAGGACGACGCCAGCAAGTCGGCGCGAAACAGGCCCGCTGCCGCGATGCCAGCCCTGAGATTCAAGAACCCTAAACGTTTCATACTGATTGGATGCGAAATAAGGGTACAGCCATCCGCAAAATTGGGCAAGGCACTGCGGCCCGGCAGGTCAGACCACGGCTTTGATAAGCTCCGGCACGACAACCGGCTCCTCACCAATTCTATACGCGTTTCTAAGCTGCTCGGCGGCCAACTCGTCATCGCGCCTGCAATACAGAATACCAAGCACATCACCCGCAGAAACGCTGTCACCTATCGCGGCCACGCTTGCGTAACCAACGGCATGATCGATCGCATCCTCGGCCCTTGTCCGGCCGCCGCCTATGGCGACGATGGCGTTGCCGACGGCAAACGTATCTATTTCGGAGATGTATCCCGCCGATCCCGCGCGGATCACAACATCCTTCAATCCAGGCCCCAATAGAACTTCAGGATTGTCACAAACCGCTGGATCGCCGCCCTGAAGCCGAATATTTGCACAAGATCTTTCCAGAGCTTCGCCCGAATTTAGTTTCGCCAGCGCCAGCGCACGCGCTGCATCAACATCCGCGGCAACGTCGGCCAGGACAAGCAGGCGGGCAGTCAATTCAAGGGAGAGTTCGGTCGTGGCGGCCATGTTTTCGTCAGCTTCCCCGCGGAGAATTTTTATACATTCATACGTTTCCAAAGCATTGCCGACATATTTCCCAAGCGGCTGGCCCATATCGGAAATAACAGCTTCGGTTCGAACACCGAACTTTTCACCCGTCCGCACAAGCGCAGAAGCCAAAGCCCTCGAACCTTCAAGCTCAGGCATAAATGCTCCTGATCCGGTTTTAACATCAAGGATCAGCGCGTCGAGGCCTTCGGCGAGTTTTTTCGACATGATCGATGCAACGATCAGCGGGATGCACGGCACGGTCGCGGTAGCATCACGCAGTGCGTAGATCTTCTTGTCCGCCGGGGCAATATCGGCCGTTTGGCCGGCCATTGCAAAGCCGCATTCGTCGATCACACGATGAAACTCGTCCGTCGAAAGATTCACACGATAGCCTGGTATCGACTCAAGTTTGTCCAGCGTCCCGCCCGTATGCCCGAGGCCGCGGCCGGAGATCATAGGAACTGCGATTCCGCATGCCGCTGCAACCGGAGCAATGATCAGCGACGTTTTATCCCCAACACCGCCGGTCGAATGCTTGTCGGCCTTGGGTTTTGCAATGCCGGAGAGATCGAGGACCTCACCCGAATGAAGCATCGCGTCCGTGATCGAGTCCTGTTCGGCCTGGCTCATTCCGCGAATGACCATTGCCATGATCAACGCCGAGATCTGATAATCCGCCCACGAACCGTCGCAAACGCCGTCTATGAACGAACGTATCTCACTATCGTTCAACTCGCCGTCATCGCGCTTTTTTGCAATGATATCTTGTGGGCGCATGTCTGGACTGATAGCGTCCGGCTTCTTTTACCAGTCGCAACTTCTATGTCGAATTTGGGACGTCATCCTTCCTTTTCGTCTTATTGATGCACTTCTGTGGTTACCTTAGAAGTCGAACCACAGAAGAAGATGACGAAGAAGAAAAACCATAGGCTGACCCTTTCATTTTTTTTCGAGCAAAACGACTGCCTCTGCTTTGACCGCCCGGCGTTCGCCGACGGCATCAACAGCCTCACCCGTTTTCGCCTTGACGCTCACCCGATCGTGCGTTACCTCCAGCGCAACAGCAAGGCATTCGCGCATTTGTTCGATATATGGGCGAAGTTTTGGCGCTTCAAGGCTAATGGTCGAATCAACGTTTGCGACCGCAAAGCCCCGGCGTTTCGCCTCTCCGACCGCAAAGCGAAGAAAGACAAAACTCTCTGCATCACGCCAGCGTTCATCCGAATTGGGAAAATGCGAACCGATATCCCCAAGTGCAAGGGCCCCAAAGATCGCATCGGTGATCGCGTGTGTCAACGCATCTGCATCCGAATGCCCATCGGCACCAAGATCGGAATCGATCGCGACGCCGCCAAGTATTAGCGGCCTGCCCGGAACAAGCCTGTGAATGTCATTTCCAAAACCTATTCGATTCATATTCGCGATCTCGTGACCAATTCCCCGATCCGCTCTTCATCATTCGCTATTTTGGACACGGCCGTTTAGGAATCTTAAATAACAAATTGTGGATAACGAATAGTTTAAGGATCGCGGCCCAGCATCGCCTCCGCATAGATCAGGTCTTCGGGTCGGGTGATCTTGATATTACGCGCGCTGCCTTCGACGATCGCGACCGGATGGCCAAGCTTTTCGACCAGATAGCTCTCATCCGTGACCGAGTCATTCACTTCCGACAATTCGAAGGCCCTTTTCAGTATTTCGATCTTGAATGCCTGCGGCGTCAGCGCCCGACGCAGTTTATCACGATCGAGCGTTGCCGCGATCTCACCGCCGCGCACGGACTTGATCGTGTCAGTCACCGCCGCAACCAAACAAGCGGCACCTGTTTCACCCGCCTTCCCTACGACGGCCTCGATGTCATCAACCGAAACCAAGGGGCGGGCACCATCGTGAACGGCAACTACTTCACAACCGCGCGGGACAGCATTTAACCCGTTCAGCACCGAACCCGCCCGTGTGCTGCCGCCTTCGACCACGGCCACAAGTTTTGGAAAGTCGGCGCGTCGGCCATCAAATTCTGCTACGCGTTCCGCTGCAAGGACCAAAACAACCGCATCGATAGACGGTGCGGCCGATATGCGTTCGATCGCGTGAACGACAACCGGCTTTCCGTTGATCTCTAAAAATTGTTTTGGGACTTCGGACCTGAACCGCTCTCCGTTGCCCGCGGCGACAATGATGGCTGTGTTCATTTCCGCAAGAATGCAGGGATCATCAAAATGAAAAATTTACCGATCGACCTCTTCAATGATGGTTGATTGACGAAGTTCACGCGTTGCCTTTCGAAATCCGAGTGATCGCGAATCATGCACGCTCATATTATTTTCCGACTGCTCGTCTTTCGATTCTTCCCACAGCCGTCCAAATATCATCTTACCGGCGGTGGTCTGCAGCACACTGGTCACGGCAATGTCGGCGGTTTTCCCGATCAATCGCCGTGCGTTGTCAACCACGACCATCGTGCCATCGTCCAGATAAGCGACGCCCTGATTATATTCCTTGCCTTCTTTTAATACGAAGACTCGCATCGCCTCACCCGGCAGAACGACCGGCTTCAGGGCATTTGCCAACTCGTTGATGTTGAGCACGGAAACGCCCCGAAGCTGCGAAACTTTGTTCAAATTAAAATCATTCGTCACGATCACGGCATCAAGCTGTTTTCCGAGTTCGATCAGTTTCAGATCGACTTCCTTTACGGCCGGAAAATCCTGTTCCAATATCTGAATATCAAGTTTGCTGTTGTTTCGCAGCCGCTGCAGCATATCCAGGCCCCGGCGGCCGCGTTGCCGTTTTGATGAGTCGGCGGAATCGGCAACCTGCTGAAGTTCAGCAAGGATGAAGTTCGGAATAATAAGCGTGCCGGTAAGAAAGCCGGTCTCAGAAACATCCGCGATCCGGCCGTCGATAATAACCGATGTATCCAGGATCTTGTAATCGTGCTTGACGTGCTTATCACTAAAGATGCCGCCAAGCGCCGAGAGGTCAAGAAATTCACCCTTCGCCGCCCCGACCATCAGGCCGACATAGCCCATAAAAAATGCGAGCGAGATCGTCAAGAATGTCTGCATCTCGGCCGAAACCGCCGCTTCTTTTTGGATAGAGATCAGAACACCGATCAGAAATGCTCCAGCGATGCCGAGAATTGATCCAACGGCCGCGCCGATGAGCGTCTTTAATGAAGACCGCCTGACACGAACTTCAAAGCCGATGATGAGCAAGCCGACGATCAGGCCGAGCAAAGCTGACAGGATATGGCGAAGGTTCTGGTCATCACCATCGGCCAGCCCGAGCCGATGGGTCTTTTCGAACGGGTTTAGCAGATAGCCCATCAGGACAAGAAGCCCGACAAAACCAACCCTGATTATCAGCACATCCCACTTCATCTCTGTACAAATTCTACCACGAAACCGCAAGAACTTTTAGAATGTCTGAAAACTTTGATCGACTCCCCAATAGTGGCAATTTGAACGCGGATCATGTGGACCGAGCGGATCAAGACGGATAGATCCGAAAAGATCCGCTCATTTCCGCTTGATCCGCGTTCAAAAATGCCTTGTTCGTACGGCACGTCAATCAAACGCTGAATTCCCTGCAAACTCCACAATGTGGTACGGTTTCTTCTAAATGGCAAAGCATCCGACAACCGTTTTCGTCTGCCAAAGTTGCGGCCACCAGGCCCGAAAGTTTTTTGGTGTATGCCCGGACTGCGGAGCACCGGGGACAGCCGTTGAAGAACAATTTCGGCCGACACCGCAAGCGGCGGGAATACTCGGCGGTTTTGCCGGCATGGCGAGCAGGACTGAGGCAGTGGCGTTTCCGGATATCGAGTCACAGGATGATGCCCGCACTTCGTCGGGGATTGAGGAGCTCGATCGTGTACTTGGCGGTGGTATCGTCGCGGGATCGCTAGTGCTGATCGGCGGTTCGCCGGGCATTGGGAAATCCACGATCGTTATCCAGATGGCAGACAGCCTCAGCCAAAACGGGATGCGCGTTCTCTATGTTTCAGGTGAAGAATCGGAACGCCAGATAAAGATGCGGGGCGAGCGGCTTGGGCTTTCCGCCGAAAAGCTGCTTTTGCTCCCCGAGACAAATCTTCAGTCGATCCTGGCGGTGATCGAAAAAGTGCGGCCCGATCTGATAATTGTCGATTCTATTCAAACCGTTTTCAGCGAACGCATCGAATCGGCACCTGGCAGTGTCTCGCAGGTACGTGACGTTGCCGGCCAGATGATGCTGTTTGCAAAGCAAACGGCAACGCCTGTTTTTCTCACTGGCCACGTTACAAAAGAAGGCTCGATCGCCGGCCCGAAAACCCTTGAACACATTGTTGATACGGTCCTTTATTTCGAAGGCGACCGCCATCACAATCACCGCATCATCCGCGCTACAAAGAATCGTTTCGGAGCGGCAAATGAGATCGGAGTTTTTGAGATGACCAACGCGGGCCTTGTCCCGGTCGGCAACCCGTCTGAGCTTTTTTTGCAGGAGCGACCCGAAGGGGCAAGCGGCTCCGTTGTTACAGTTTGCATGGAAGGCACGCGCCCGATGCTGGTCGAGGTCCAGGCACTTGTTTCGGGCAACAAATCGGCTTCCGGCAGGCGAATGGCTCAGGGCTTTGATTACAACAGAACTTCGCTGCTGATCGCTGTTCTGGAAAAACGCCTTGGCTTCCAGCTTGCGGGTGATGACGTTTTTGTTAATGTCGCCGGCGGTATCGAAATTGACGAACCGGCAGCCGATCTCGGCGTTATCGCCGCGATCGCATCGAGCTTTCGCAACCTTGCGATCGACCCCGAAACCGCCGTATTCGGCGAGGTTGGCCTGACGGGCGAGGTCCGCGGCGTTCTGCAGGCACAGGCCCGAGCACGCGAGGCCCAGACGCTCGGGTTCAAAAAACTCATTTTGCCGGAGTCGAATAAGAAAGGATTAGAAAAACTGCTGGGGATACGAGTCGTCGGTGTGCGCAACCTGGAGCAGGCAATGGATGAACTCTTTTAGAACGCGCGCAAAACAGGGTCTAGGATCGAAACTTGCAACAGGGGCGGCTAAACAATTTCTTCGCCGGACATTACCTTTTCCAGCATTTCTTCACGGGCCTGTCGTTCATCATCGACAACCGCACTTCCTTCAGCACCAGGCGGGACTGATGACGGTGCGATGAAAGGGTCGATATCCATCGGCAAACCCTGTGACCGAAGTGTTTCCAATATCACCTTCGAAATAAGAGATTGCTCGAACTGCGTTATATCAATGAACCTGACTCCGACCCCCGTATTTTCAAACCTGTAAACCGCCTTGCATGCCAGCGGAAGCCTGTTTCCATTTGGCAGCCTGATCTCCATCCGAAACTCATCGCCGGTAAAAATATTCTCTTCCCATCCCGTAAAACAGCCGCCGATACTGATCTGCTGCAATATCGTCTCCTGCCGCTCGCCATGTCTGGTGTAGATCATGGCCGGTATCTCAAGCGAGAAGCGTGTATGTTTTCGTTGTTGTTCGACCGACATCGATCCGGGGCGGGGGAGTTAAACAGACGGCAATCCTTGCCATTTATATTTTAGCGGCATTGGCACCGCCAACGCAATGTTTATTTGGGCCGCGCCAAAGGCCCCAAAGAATTCAGATCGAATCATGCCCCTTGATCCCGCCAGACGCACTAAGGCGGAGCCGTCCCGGTCAAGAGACAGCCCCGCCTTTTGCCATGTCTGCAGCGGCTAATTATTTGCCGTCTCGGCCTTTGAGCAGTGTTCGGCAAACGCTTGCGCCAAGGTCTCGGCGATCGCGAATGGTGGGCGGCCTTCAAGGTCGCGGC
>CAUJFK010000201.1 GCA_963169175.1 Acidobacteriota bacterium
AATCAAGCATCGAGTGGAAATCAGATGCCAGTTTTATATCTTCCAGACGCTTGCCGGTGTACTTTTCAACGGGAGCAAAGCTGTATGCTTCTTCGCCTGTGGTGCCGTCGAAAAATTCCCAGCCGGTACCGATCTCCTTGCCAAGCGCGGTCAGTTTTGTTTCAGTGGCAGACTTGTTCGGCTCTTTAGCCCAGCTTTTCGCGGTGGCTTTTACGCCCTGTTGTTCAAGGTCAACTGTTGCGGACGTTTCGCGTGAATGCAGCTTTTTCCAGTTCGCCTCGCCGCCCGATGCGGCAAGTGCCTTTGAGTAAAGCTCATCAACGGTCATGGCGATCTTTGACGCATCCGCTTTGACGAACTCGACGTTTCCCTGCGGCTGTACTGAGGTAAATCCCGTTACCTTGCCATCCTGCCCGCGTTTTATCTTGATCGAGAACGAATCGGGCAGCGGACTTAGATTGAATGCGTCCTTTTCGCGTGCCGTGAGCGTGTACGGCTGCTGACCATCGATATTTAAGGTCACGTTCCCATCGGCTTCCTTTATATCGACGGTGCGGCCGCTGCCCTGCGACGTCCATTTGCCGATCAGCTCTTTTGCTTCTGGCGCGGAACGCGGGCCCGACGATGCGTCGCCGCCGACGCGCGGCAGCGTGTAATTGCCCTGCGGCTGTTCGAGAAAGAGTTCTTTGTCGTTGAATGTAACGAAAAATCCGTCGGGGGCACCGCCAAGCTTGTATTTGCGGCCGCCGACATTCTCAAGCGTATAGACCGGCTGGCCGGGCACGTGAAGAGTAAGTTTGCCGTCCGCCCATTTGACGTCGATATCAACACCCGCGGCTTCGAATTTGTATGTGCCCGCTTCCTTTTCCGCCGGCGCCGTCGCACTCAGATCAGCCTTTGCGGCCTCTGGCTTACCAAGAATATTCTTCCAAACGATAGGCATCAGCTCGTTGCCGAGGCTTGAGGCGGTCACGTTTGTAAGCATCACGAACCCTAGCTTCTTTTCCGGGATCATCGCGACCATTGAATTAAAGCCGTCGATATTGCCGCCGTGCTGTACGACGGTCAGGCCATTCCATTTCTGGATGAACCAGCCAAGGCCGTAATGCACCGTGCCCGCCGGATCTACCTTCATTTGCGGTTTGAGCCATTCGGCAAAATTCTTTTCAGATACAAGGCGCTTTCCGTTTACCATGCCGCCGTCAAGTACAAAGCGGACCCATTTTGCCATATCGTTGGCGCTTGAATTGATAGCACCGGCCGGGGCGACCTGGTCGATCGCGCGATATGGCTGCAGTTCCGTCGCCTTTGTATCAAAATTGTAGGTGTAGCCGAGCGAGCGGTCCTTTGCCTTTTCCATCTCGCGAATGGACATATTGCTGTTTGTCATTTCAAGCGGCTTGAAGATGCGTTCGGGTACGAATTTTTCCCATTGCTGTTTCTGGGCTACCGCCACGACCTCGCCGGCGGCGGTAAACATCAGGTTTTGATACCCGAATTTCTCATGAAGCTTTGCAATCGGCTTTGCCTCGCCCGCGACACGGATCAGTTCGGCCCGCGTTAGCTTTCCGGTGATCATCGCAATATCCGTGCGGTTCAGGCCCGACGAATGTGTCATCAGATCAAGGATCGTCATGTTCTTGTCCGTGTCCGGATCAAACATCTTAAAGTATGGCAGCACGGTTTTCGGCGAGGCCGCGAGCGATATTTTACCTTCGTCCGCGGTCATCAGAACGCTCAATGCCGTGAACGCTTTTGTCGCCGAGCCGATAGCAAATTGCGTATCAGCGGTCGCCGGGACCTTCTGCTCGAAATCCTTGTAACCAAAGCCTTTAGCAAATATCACCTGATCATCCTTAACGATAGCAAGTGACATTCCCGGAATGCCGAGTTCCTTGCGGCGTGCTTCGACCTTTTCCTCGATCGCGGCAAGTGCGGTGGAGTAACCTGGCCTCGGAGCGGTCATTGTCGAAGCCACCGAGTTTCCAACCTGTGCGAACGTCGGAACCGTCAGCGAGAGTAAGAGGGCGAATATCAATACTGCATTGAGTTGCTTGGCCTTGAACATTTTCTTCATCTCCGAATGGAATAAAGGGTTTCTACGCTCGCTCTTCGGCAAAAGTTCCACCCATCCCGCATTCCCGCGTCACCTGGTCAGAAGCGTAACCATCAAGGTTGGGGCGCTCTTACGTGTGTTGACACGGATGACTTGACTACTTCCTTTGATCGCTTTCGAGTATAATTTAGCCGAATGGGCGTTCCTAAACTCAAAGGAAGGATTTCGGTACACGAGTATCTTGATGGAGAACTACACAGCCCTATCAAGCACGAATACTTTGCCGGCGAAGTGTACGCAATGGCCGGCGCCAGCGACAGGCATTATCGCATATCGTTTAACCTGGCCAGGTTGCTGGACGATCATACCAGAAACAAGAATTGTGAGGTGTTTAGCCTCGACATGAAACTCCGGGTGTCACCTGAGACGTTCTATTACCCTGATGTGTTTGTCACGTGTGACGAAGTGGCCGAAAGTGAATTCTTCCGGGAAAAGCCTGTTTTAGTGATCGAGGTCGTGTCGCCATCGACCCGGCAGATAGACCGCCGGGAAAAGCTTAATGCATATCAGAAGCTTCCCAGCGTGCAAGAGTATATGGTCGTAGAACAGGACAAAATGCATCTGGAGCTGCATAGGCGACAGCCAAACGGAAGCTGGATCACGTACTTTTACGACAACAGCGATCGCGACGTTGAGATTCAATTCACATCAGTCGGGTTGACCACGAACCTCGAACTTATCTACGACCGGGTTCAGTTTCCGTCAAGGCCTGACCGGCTTCCGGACGAAGTGTAACGATCTTACAAGCTAACCCCATCAATATAAACAACACCATTGCAACCTCCTGATCACCGAGGTTGTAGTGGACCAGGCCGCTTGTGGCAAAGCCGGCGAGGCCACCGAAGGCTCCGAGCAGTAGTCCGATCGAGGGCCAGTCAAGCGATTCGCGTGACCGAAGGCCTTTCCACAATTTGCCTGCATAGATGGCGATAATTCCTAGCCACAGCAGCAACGCGGGCAATCCGCGTTCGACAAGAAGCTGAAGGTAGGTTGAATGAAAATGGCCCATCGGCTGCCATCCGCGGTCGAACAGGCCCCATTCCTCCCAGTGCTTTTGGATCGAGTCCATCCCGACGCCGAGGATGAAATGCCGCGGGCTTTGGGTCCAAAGCCGAACGCCATCACGCATCATCATCTCGCGGTATTTTGTCGATTCATCCTTGCTGTCAAGAAACTCTACATTCCGCGATTGCTGCAGAAAAATAAGTCCGCCGATCGTGACCGGGAGCATAATCAGAACAGCCGCGATAAACCACTTTCGCCCCAAACCGGCTAGAACGATCAGCCCGCCCGAAACCGCAAGCCCCAGCTGCGGCCCGCGCGTGACCGTAAGCAGCAACGCCAGGCCTGTGCCCAGAAGTGCAAGAAAAAGGAGGCCGATCACAGCCCGCGAGGCCCTTGCCTTGTCCAGTACGCCTGAACTTTTTCCAAAACCCAGGCTTGCAAGCCCCGCGATAAAAAGCCCGAATATGAGCGAACCGATCAGCTGCAAAACTTCGGCGTAGGTCGTGTAATGTCCATAGAACCCTTTCGACCGCCAGTTGTGGCTCTTTTTCCAGCCGGTGATGCCAAGCTGTTCAAGTGCACCGCTTCCGGCAAGCAGATCGGAACGCTTTACATCGATAGTGAGTTCAAAATCCGGCCTGTAAAATCTGACCTTTGAAACTTCTGCACTCTCAAGGCCTTTCACCACTTCATCCGGCGTCGTGACCTTCTTTTTGTTCACCTCAAGAAGCGTGTCGCCATCGATCAACCCGGGCTTGGCAAGCGGGCTGTTTGCCGCAACGCCGTGAATCTCGACGCCGCGGCCCAACAGGCGTTCGACCGGCATCCAGAGGACGCTGATCATACACGAAGCGATCATCACCACGACGGCGAGCGACGCCGCACGCATGGTTCGCACGTTGTAAAAAACAAAGTAAAAGATCAGAAAGACCGCAGTGCCGCGCAGGCGGTCTATCGAGACCAGCGGCTCGTAAGAGGTAAGTGAACTGACAACCGACCAAATAAAAAAGGCCCACAACGCCGCATCGAGCGGGCCGAAGCGAAAGCGGATGCGCGGCCGGAGCGGGAGCCGGACGATCCAGGCGAGCATCCCGATTATCCACGCCGTCTGCGTCGCGGCTATCGAATGCGGCGCCGAAGCAAAGGTGAGCAAGAGAAATACGAACGCTATCCGCTCCAGCCAGGCGACGGCCCCGCCGTCTCGATTGATGACTGCAAGCCGGTCGAGGCGCTCGAAAAACTTCCTCATAAATGCGAACATTGTAACAGTTAGACAAACCTCTCCGCCAAACGGGTAGGGCCCCGTTCTTCTAACTTCGTGCCCTTTGTGTCTTCAACTTCGTGACCTTTGTGGTGCGAAATCCTTTTAACACAAAGAACACGAAGTCGAAGACGCAAAGGGCGCAAAGGGGGAATTCAGAATTTATATGGAAGAAGACCTTCAGATCGACCTGTCCGTGACGGCGGAGATAAAGCTCTATTATGATCTGTACGTGCCGGCTCCCACCACACCGTCTGCCGAAGCGGCAGCCAGCCTTCCTCTGGCAGGATGGGAGCTTAAGAGGCCGTTGCTTATCGCCGTCCACGGTTACGGCGCCCACAAACGATATATGATGCGCGAGGCGCGGGCCGTCGCTCCTAAGGGCTGGGTGATCGCGTCGGTCCAGGCACCGCACCAGCATTTTCGCAAGACGGACGATGGGTATCAAGTAGGCTTTGGCTGGCTGACGGATCACAACCCGGCCGACTCGGTCGCTCTGCACCATAAATTTTTGCTGGATGTGATCGCGAAACTCTCCGCCGATACTTTGATCGATAGATCGCAGGTTTATCTCTTCGGCTTTTCGCAGGCGTGTGCCCTGAACTTTCGCTTTGCTTTCACGCATCCTGGATCCGTGGCCGGCGTCATCGGCGTCTGCGGCGGCATCCCCGGCGACCTCGACACCAACGCCGCCTACCAACCATTGAACGCCCCAACCTTCTACCTCTACGGGAACGACGACGAGTTCTACACCGAGGCGAAATTCGCAGAATTCGACAAGAAACTCCGTGAGCGCTTACCCAATTCCCGATCAAAGCAATACACGGCCAAACATGAAATAACAGAGGAAATGCGGGAGAACATTCGTAGCTTTTTGTTAGAGATATGACCCAAGACTGCAAGAAAATTCTAGCTAGCCAAATAATTTGCTTTTCGCATTTGTATTTGATAGCACCGTCTTGCTATCGTTAGAGACTTGATCTCACGTGCACTGTGCTTCTCCCGACCTCGTTCGAAGGCACAGGCCCTGAATTAAAAATCAACGATGAATATACACTCGGTTCACACGCATTCAGTGTGCGAGGCCTACCTTTGTAGTGGAATATTATGATTGCAACTAGAAATAAACTAACCACGCTGTTGGCCGTGCTGTCCTTGGGCGTCTTCATATCGCTCGGTATCGGGATTTTTGCTCAAGTTTCAAATCCCGCACTTTACGAGGGAGTCTCTGCAGAATCCACTAAGTTAAAAGCAAAGCCCAGTGATCTCGGAAATCAAAATACCGTACCCAGACCAGAACCAAGCAAAGCCCGCTCGGAAGCTGCAACTGCCGCTGAGAATCTTCCTGACTATGTGGCTTATGGCCATCTATTCCGACATATCGGGGAACTAAACAAGAAGGCAAGAAGTGAGGAACTTGCGGGAAGGGATGGCGATCAATTCCGGAAACTCTATCAGCGAGTAGTTGGCCTTACAAATCAAGAATTCGAGGCTTTGGAAAGGGCTGCTATAAATACTAACAAAACACTTTCTGAAATAGACATTCGCGCAAAGATTCTCATCGCAGAGTTCAGGTCACAAGTGCCGAACGGAGTAATTCACGAGGGTCAGCAGCTTTCGGCTCCGCCTGCAGAGATCGAAGCCCTATATAACCAAAGAAAACAGGTTATCGAGAACGCAATTGCGGAGCTAAGCAACAACCTCGGAGCGCAAAGACAGGCTGACTTTCAGAGGTTCGTCGATCAGCAAATTAAGCCTGGAATTAAGCCGATAAACTAATCACAGAGTGACGATTAAAACCAACCATATTCCCAGTCGTCTATATGAAGAATTTTTTACCTATATTCGCCGCAGTATTATTCTGCCTTTTTGCGGGAGCGGTCGAAACAAAAGCTCAATTGTCGTGCACAGCGGTCGCTTACGGAGCATCTTGGGTTTTCCAGGATGGAAATAAAGTTCACGGATATTCAGCTACCGAACTGAACGGTTGTGCCGGCGCCTACTATGACCCGGCAACTTGGGGCAGATTTAGCGAGGGCAACTGGGCCACCGAAACTCCAATTTTGCTCGGCGAGGCTTATACGGAAGGTTATGGGGCTTTCATTGACGCAAGAATCGACTATCGATACATCTATCCGGCCAACAACGAGTATTACAACGTTGATACTACACATTATGTCATTGAGTACTTTCAGCAAGGTGGCTACTGGTACGACCCGTTCGGATTCGGTTTTCTGCCGGGCGCGGGTGGACCCACCTTCCCCGGCACCGGATCGGTTGGGTTGTGGGTACAGCGCCGCCGCCGGCTCGGCTCGACGTATCACACAATTAGATACCAAGGTCAAACTCAATGCGGTGTGGGCGCTCAATTTACACCTACGGGTAAGCCTTGCATAGTTATTCCGCCGACTCCAACACCTACCCCGGCACCAACAATAACGGCAAAAATTAAAGACAAGAATGGGAATGACATCACAGCGACCGAAAAAAATGTGATGATCGGGGTCCCGACCAAACTAACTGCTGAGTCGAACTCATCTCAGGCGTCATATAGTTGGAGTCTCCAAGGAGCAAGTACTAACTCAACGTCTGCAGCGTCCATTTTGGCTTCGTGGTCTACGGTAGGAACATACACAATCTCATTGACAGCGACGCAAGGGCAATCCACAGTCACGGTGCAAACTACAGTAAAAGTGAAGTTGCCTGTATTGAACAGCATAACGGCTACTGAGATTGCTCCAAAAATTTACGCAGTTGGGGCCTGCGCAAACCCGGACGACCCGTCAATACTCCTCGGTTGTGAAAGGCGGATCAATGGCCAAGCCACCCACGGCATACTCACAACGGCGGAAGCGATCGCGCCTACAGGAGATATCTCAAATCAAGGGGAGGCCAAGCTTCAATTTGTTCAACTAGCCAATCCATTTAGAAGTGAAAAAAGATTACCTGAGAACAAATTGTATTGTAAGACTGAACGAACGACTCCTGATGACTTGTCTACCGGCTGGAAATTAGACGGAACAGATCCATACGACGCTAACGAAGCCGGGACAATCGGCAGCATCGGCGGAGTGCCTACGACAGCTACATTTTCGGCCGGCGTTGCGAAAGCTCGCGTTAACGACATCCCTGAGGAGGGCCTGCGGCAGACGAGCGAGGAATTCGTCGACGACAAATTTGAACTCTACGCGGTGTATTCCGTAAGGCCGGTTCAAGGTGAGATCATTCGACGTATCATCGGCAAACTTCCGTGGGATTGGAAAGCAAAAGCTACGAAGTCCCCCACCGGGCAATGGTCATTGGACCCGGCAGTGACAACCCCCTCGACAACAAGGACTATTACGGGGACTGCGGTCACTCAAGAAACAGCCAATTTATCAGATATTAGACCGTATTCCGGTGTTGTAGATGACGTTCCGTATAAATACTGCGGACCCCAGGAACAACTACTTCTGGATGCGAAGTTCGTGACTATGACTTTAAAGAGTGATATGAAGGTTGGCGAAGTGTTTGAAGCTTCAATAACCATGACCAATACCGGTACCAAAACGTGGACGAAGAACGATTTTAGCTTGGACAAAATAAGCCCGTCATCTCCTGAAATCAAACCAAGTTTTATTGACGTATCTCGCGATGTCGCGACCAACCAGACGGTCACAATTAACTTTACAATCAAGGCGCCGGATGAACCTGGCTCTTACAAAGTGTCATGGAGAATGTACGACTACACAGGAAACTTGGCGATCGGTTTCGGTGAATCCACGCCTCTTAAGACGATACAGGTCAGGGCTGATTCGAACCCACCACCTACGACTTCGGGTGAACCCTCTGACCTCGCAGTTTGGCGGCGAAACACTGGAGTCTGGTATCTCATTAACGGTTCGACAGGAACGTTTTCGGATATGACATGGGGCATAAGCTCTGATATTGCTACCCCCGGAGACTACGACGGCGATGGGAAGACTGATTTTTCGATCTTCAGACCGTCTACTGGACAATGGTATGTACTCAACTCTAGCGACAGTACTTGGTATGTTCCGACTTGGGGGCAGACCGGAGACGTACCATCACCGGCCGACTACGACGGCGACGGCAAGACAGACGTCTCGGTTGTTCGAGAAACGAACGGGATATTCATGTGGTACATAATTGGCAGTTCCAACTCCGTCCAATTTTCAAGAGAATTCGGCGTTACAGGAGATAAGCCATCACCGGCAGACTACGACGGCGATGGGGAAGCGGATATTGCTGTGTGGCGAAGTGGTAATCAAACATTCTACTCCCTGCCAAGCCAAACAAATTCATTCAACGTTCTTGAGTTCGGATACCCTGGCTCAGAGGCTGTATCCGCCGATTACGACGGCGATGGGAAGGCAGATTTCGCAGTCAAAGACGGAAACAATTGGCATATACTTTACAGTTACTATGGTTATGTCATGAGTGATGTATGGAAACTAGAAACTGATATCCCGGTCCCAAATGACTACGACGGCGACGGCAAGGTCGATATTGCTGTATGGAGAGAATCAACAGGAGAATGGTATATTCGAAATAGCTCGGATTTGTCTACCCGGGCCGTGTCGTGGGGTGAGCCAGGTGATATTCCCGTTCCGGCTTATTATCGAAGGTAATCCGTATTCGGGTGTAACTAAATGAATCAATAATTTATCGGATATGGATGCTGAAGGAGGCAAAATGATAATAAAAGCGATTATTACCACCACTTTGTTTAAACAGAGCTGGATGGACGGAAAAGCAAATTTTCTTACAAAACTAGTTTTGCTGTTAGCCTTGTCTTTGACTGTCGGAGCAAGCAGCTTTGCTCAAACGCCCAGTACATACAACGGAGTTTCTTTTTCATTTACCTTAACGAATGGGGTAAGTGAAGTGAGCACGACGACATTTCACGTGGGTGAGGCTATTCTCGTCCATCCCAAAATAGACAACGGTTCAGACGCGTTGTTCGATTACATGGTTCAGGATGAATATTACTTGTATAGATTTGACCTCACAAAAGCAGGTCGATCGCTTGCCATTCCGTATCGAAGTGATAGATCTACCCTTTTGTCAATCAGAGAAGAAGATCCGGGTATCGGTCGAAAAATGATTCCGGATCCTATAATGCCAAATGAAAGTATGACATTCGGGGCTCTCAAGTTAGCCGATAGGTACGACAGCCTTGTTCCGGGAACTTATAAACTTAACGTAGAGTACAAGACAGGTAAGATAATTGAGTCAAATGGAACCTTCGAGAGACTTCGACTGATGTACGAGGTCTCATTTAAAGTAGTTCCCTAAGCCACATGGCATTGCTGACTTAATAATCCCTAAAAGGCGACCAATTTGGTCGCTTTTTAACTTTAAAGTAGGGTGGGAGCTGACCTTGAATGTCGCCGCGTTCGGGTCGTCGCCGAGGTTGAAGATGGCGGGCTCGATCTCTATCCGCCCGGTGAGGATGACTTTCTCGGCCCTCCGGACGTCGGCGTAATCGACCTCGACGGCCGCGAGCTCGGTTTGCTGGACGAGAGCCGAGGTCAGGAAAACGGAAAGAGCGAAAGCGGCGATTCGATATCACCCAGGCGAATCTTGATGTAAGCATGACCACTCCTGCTTACAATAGATGCCGGAGAAGCGAAATAGTTCCCGCGAAACCAACAATACGATTTCTCCAGCGTTTCTTTTAACTCTTATCCGCCCCCTTCCGTGGTCCCGTGCCTTTCCCAACCACCGAAGAGGAGGAATAAGAGGGCAAAAAGGCACGTGCCTGGCGGAGTTTTGACTCGAACGAACACGTGCAATTGAAGCAATAGCGGATGTTATTCCTCTTCGGAAGACCGCGTAGCGAAATTGCCGCGGGGTGAATAGTTGATCCGGCGCGTTTCGCGGATGCGGCCGTCGCCTAATGAGCCTTCGACGATCTCGTAGCCAAGCAGTGCGAACACGCGGTTCCGTACGAACAGCGGCCGGGCGTTGCCGTACCAATCGACGCAGGATGCACGGCAGCCGTCGGCGTTCGAGGTGTTTCGGGATTCCATTTCGCCGAGCTCGTTGAACGAAAGTCCGCTGTTGCGAAGGAAAAGGATGGCGGCCGAGCCTTCGACAAGGTGGCGATAGCCGGGACGGCCTTCGCGGGCGATGGGCAGGCCGAGAAGGCCGGAATCATTACCGTCTGCCTTGTAGAAAAAGCCGTGGCTGCGAAGCTCGCCCTGCGACGCATTTTTTCGCGCGTAGCTTTCTTTTACTTCAGGCCGTGAACCGAGCCTGATGGGCGAAAAGTAAAGGTCAGTTCCATTTGTCCCGACAACCACCGCATCTTTGCCCATTTGTTCGATCCGATCGACACCGTGTTTCAATCGCAGCTCGCTCACGCCGCCATTTGTCCAGTTGACGGCAAAAAGATCGGCGGTATTTTTTGTGTCGGGTGCGCCCCACCCGCTGCCTGTACCATAAAGAAGATAGTCCCCAACGAATCGATTCTGGAACGTATAGCCCGTTGGTTTTGGCAGTTCCTGATACCGATAATGCGGAGAATCAAGGCTTCCGTCCGAAAAGCTGTCGATCGGCATGCGGAACAACGCAACATCACCCGCCGCAAATTCCGAACCCCACATTTGCTCGCCGTAACCGTCAGAACGGACAAGAACATTCAGGTGCTGGTCGCCGCTTTCCAGGAACGAGAATTGATCCACGGGCGAACCGGCGACGCCGACCGCGCTCGGTGCCGAACCATCGAGCGGCATCTTGTAGAGCATTGACGCCGACGTCGATCTGCGGCCGTTTCCGTAACCGTAGTTCCAATCCGTTGTCCACACGTAAACCGATGTCGGCGAAACGTAGAACACGCGGCCCGGAGCACCAATCGTTCCCGTTGCGGTACATGAGAATTCACGGCTGGCAAGATCGCAGACCGTTACGGTGTGAAGGGCAAGGCCGTAACTCGATTCGACCGGCCGCTCGGCGCGATAAATGCTGGTCGCCGGTACGATCCGTTCAAATTCTTTATCGGTCGCGCCCTTATGCCATTTGCGCACGGCGGGAAAACGCTCCATCGGATCACCGCTGGAATAGCCGAGATACATCGGCGTATAGAAGACCAATTTGCTGCCGATAAGTCGGCTGGCGTAGTTGCGGGATGAATAATAATCATTCGAACGCAGGTGATAGGTCGAGCGATAATCGATCCCGCCGAGTTCATCGATGTCAAAAAGATTTACCTCGGTCCCGCCGCGGCCGTAGCTGTAGCCAATGACGGCGACCGTGTTGCCGGAAACAAGCATTTCGTCGTACCAATCACTTTGCGGATTTACGCCCGGTGCAAATGCATCGACCGCGTCAATGGGTTTCAGCGCATTATCGCCGATCTTGACGGTAAACAACCGGCCGCGCCGCAAGATCACGAGATGGTCGCCATGAAGCTTTACAATGCCGCCCTCGTCCACGCCGGCGTGCTGATTGTTTGTCACCGAATCATCCGCATCCTTTGCCTCTTTTGCCGCAGACGGCGTCGCCGACATGGCATTTCCTGTGGCCTGCGTTTCGCTTTTTGCCGCTCGAAGATTCTGGTCACGCTTGCGCTTCTCGTCCAACTGGCGGAAATAGTCTTTTAACTCCTGCTCTGAACGAAACGCTCGCAGAGTCTTTTTTGGCTTTGCCGATTCGGTCGCGGCCGGGTCAATATCGGTATTTGCGGCCGTGATAGAGCCGCTAGATCTTGCACTCGAAAAAATAAAAACTGACACGGCCGCCACCAGAACGGCGGCTGAAATGGGTAGGGTTTTCTTCATTTTGTTTGCTCCCGTCGGAGCCTGCAATTTGCAGGCGTGCCATATTTTGATAAGCCTTGAACGGGCAAAGAAAAAGGAACTTGCAGTTTATTGGGATTTTTTTCGGATCGGTGTCAGGCCGAGGGATAGAATGAACGGGAATGCATAGGGCCAAAGGCTTTAGCCGAACACAAAAAAATAATAATCCGATCGGCTTTAGCCAAAATTCGGCTAAAGCCTTTCTTCATTATCATTTCCAGCCACTAGCTGAAGCTAGTGGCAATTGAGACGATACCAAACGCAATGCTTGCTCTAGTGTTCGGCACGCGGCCTTCTTATCTCGACCTTATCGACAAGTGACGATGGCAGGTTCACACTCGGCCGCTCTGTGCCATTTGCGTCCTTTGTCATCTCAACCGATAGCTCTTCGGGTTTTAGGTGTTCGAGCAGCGACTTTCCGCCGTAGAGGACCACGTTCACTTTCCGTTTTGTATCACCCGCGACCGGTACGCTGAATGCTTTTTCAATTCTCTTTTCTCCGATGCGGAATAAAACGCTGACAAGCGGATCGAGCGGTGTTAGCTTGCCGGCGTTGCTGATCGTGACCGGGATCTGATTTGCGGTAAAATCCGCATTCTTGCCGGTGAGGTCGATCTTTTCGGTCGTAACCATCGCCAACGGGCGAACGAGATTGGCGGGCCCGCGCACCCTTACCTTTGCGGGATTCACTGACTGCCCGTATATTTCGTAACCTACCGCGACCTGCCCCGTCGTCATCGGATTTACAGGAATTTCCTTTACTTCGAGCGGTTCGATCTTGACCGTTATCTGTCCCGGTGTTATTTCATCTATCTTGATTCCGTTCGGGAGCGGTAGTGAGATGGTTCCGGGCGTAAGCTGGACGACCCTGTCGCCCGGCGGAACACCGGTC
>CAUJFK010000202.1 GCA_963169175.1 Acidobacteriota bacterium
CGAACTCGCGCGGCGTGTCCGCGAGGCTGATTGGAAAGAAATACTGGCGCGTTTTCGGGGCGAGTTGATGCAGGTCCCGCCGATGTACTCCGCAAAGAAGGTTGACGGACAAAAGCTGTATGAGCTTGCCCGAAAGGGGCAAATGATCGAACGAAAGCCCGTGCCGGTCACGGTCCATGAGCTTGAATTATTAGGGATCGACCAGCCTTTTGGGCCGACCGTGCATATCCGCGTGGCGTGTTCTGCCGGAACGTACATCCGGACACTTGTCGAAGATATCGGCAGAGTTGTCGGCGTTGGAGCCCATCTTTCGGAACTCCGCCGCACGCGAGCGGGCCGGTTCGGGATCTCTCAGGCAGCCACCATCGAGGCCATCGATTCGTTGCCGGATCCTTCGTCGTCGATTATCCCGATGAATGAGGCAGTCGAACATTTGCGCGAATTTGTTCTCACGGGTGACCGGCCGGCGAAAACCAAAAATGGGCTTTCAACCCGCACGGACGAAGTACTCAACGAGGGCGAGTTCGTGCGTATGATCGACGAACAAAACACGTTGGTCGCGATAGGCGAATACATCATGGCTGAGAAAATTGTTCAGCCGAAAGTAGTTTTCGGTTAGAATCGGAGCTGGTCAATATCAATTCGGAGACCATTCGGCGTATGAAGAAGAGAGATATTGCACTGGCGATAGCCGGCGGTGTCGGCGCGGCGGTTGCGGTGAAAATGCTTACGCGGGCCAGGACGGTGGATTGGGGAAACGTCGCTGGCAAAGTACCGCTTTCCGAACATTCACACTTTGTTAATGTCGAGGGCGCCCGGCTGCATTATCAGGAGTTCGGCGATGCAGCGTGTCCGACACTTGTCCTGCTTCACGGTTTTACAGCATCGGTCTTCGTCTGGCACAAGGTCGCGCCGGTGCTGGCCGATGCGGGATTTCACATCGTTGCGGTCGATCTTGTCGGATTCGGCTATTCTGAAAAGCCGCGGTGGTTTGATTATACGATCGCGTCGCAGGCCCGCATTATCACACGCTTCATGAATACGCTCGGCCTCGGCCGGGCGACGCTGGTCGGCAGCAGTTACGGCGGAGCGGTTGCAATGACGATCGCGCTCGATTATCCCGAGTATGTCGAAAAGCTCGTTTTGCTCGACGCGGTGATCAATGATGAGGCACTCAGTCATCCGATCTTGCGGCTTGCCTCGATACCAGGCGTTGGCGAGACGATCACGCCGTTCCTTGTCGATTCGCGAATAGTGATGCGTCATAGAATGCGCGGATCCCTCGCAAAACCTAACCACGAGCTTATAACGAATGAGCGTATATCGAACGTCCTGCGGCCGCTCTCCGCCGCCGACGGCCACCACTCGGTCCTCGCGACGTCGCGTGCATGGAGCGCAAACCGTATTGAAAAGGATGCTCATCTGATAAACCAGCCAACGCTTGTCATCTGGGGCGAGGAGGACACGGTCATCGGCATCCACAATGGTTACAAATTATATGAGTCGATCCTGCATTCGCGGTTTGTGATATTGAAGAATTGCGGCCACGTGCCCGCTGAAGAAAAAAGCGATCTCGTCAGCGAGCTTGTGACGGAGTTTTGCCATGATAAAAAAGGGCGGATCGGCTCACACGACGGCGAAGAGATGACGATTCCGACCGTATGATCCCAGGATCAAAAATACTGCTTTACGGCAAGGGCGTTTTCACGACCATCGCTGTCCATGATGCAAAGCCGTTCTTCTGGGATAAACACTGGAAGCGGCTGACTGAGAATGCCGCTACGCTTGGGATCGATCTTTCACGTTACACCGAAACAGAGATCAGCGACGCCGTCCACGGAGCGGCAGCGGAATTGAAAACTGGACGTATTCGGGTGTCATTTTTTGACGAATCACCGGCCGAACTTTGGAGTGGTGAAGGTGAGCCGGAAGTTTCACTTTCTCTCCTGACCGGCCGATCACGTCAAGGGCCGGCCAACCCGGGCCTTACTATCTCGCCGCATCGGGTTAACTCAACTTCACCGCTTGCCGGGACAAAATCGTGCAATTATCTTGAGCCGCTGATGGCGCTGCAAGAGGCGAACGCCCGCAGGTTTGAAGAGGGAATTCGACTAAATGAACGCGGCGAGGTCGCCTCTGCGTGCGTTGCCAATGTGTTTTGGGTAAAGGATGAAAATCTTTTCACGCCGAGCCTGCGCACCGGATGCCTGGCGGGGACGACACGCGAGTATATTCTTGAAAACCTTGCCTGCGAAGAGGTCGAAGCAGGCATCGAAGCGTTGCATGAGGCGGACGAGATATTCCTTACATCCGCCGGTCTCGGATCGGTTCAGGCCGCCGAGTTTGAAGGCCGGCCGTTGAAGCGGGCCGATCACCCTCTCATCAGACTTCTGCCATTTTAAAAACAGAAAACACGGGCCGCGCAAAACCTGGTTTGCAGTGCCGCGTGTTCGTTTTCTATTTTGCCTTTTAGGCCGCTGTTTCGAAGAGGGCGAGGATCTGCTTGCCTTCGGCTGAACGCGGATCGATGGTGCGGAGGTGCTTTCTACCCTGCATTTCCCAGATGGCGGTCACAGTTCCGTCTTTCTCGACCGCTTGATAGTGAACGTCTTCTGTTTCAGCTGGGGCTGGCTGTTCCGGGGCCTCTTCGGTGGCCTGTACTGCTTCTTCTGGCATCAAACTAAAGTTTCTCCAAGTATCTAAGGTTTCTTCGGCTCTTTTTCAGCGATGGTTATCGTCTCTTTATCGGCGGCCTGAGAACCGCCTTTTTCAGCGATCGTTATCGTTGGCTTGGCATCGCCTTCTCTGTTTTCTTCGTTTTCGTCAGGTGCTGGATACGACATAAAATTATACGCCGGCCTTTTCTACTATACACTGCCTAAACTATTGCCGGGCAAACAAGGATTGTGGCACAGGTTAGTCCGCTTGTCGAGGGCGGTGTTTCTATTGCCCACCGATAGTGTAATCATCTTGCGGTGCTGCATATTTTACTTTGCTCCGCTTTACCTGCTTGGTGAGCGTTGCGCGATGTAAGGCCCGGTTTCCCGCAGAGTCGCAAAGGACGTAAAGAAAAGCCAAAACGTAAAGCCGCGGTTCGCCAAATAGCCTGGACCACGTAGCCGTAGTTTCCCGAAAACTTCTATCTTCCAAAGCGCCCTTTCTTCCTGTATCCTTAACACCAATCGATGTCGCCCATTTACCTTATATTGGCCCTGCTGGTTCTTGCGATCGTGCTGTTTGCGACCGAAAAGCTGCCTGTCGATGTGGTCGGTATTCTGCTTGTTATTGCTCTTGTGATGACGCAGGTACTGACGGTACAGGAAGGGCTGGCGGGGTTTGGGAACGACATAATCATTACGATCGGCGGGCTTTTTATACTGGTCGGCGGACTGGTGAAGACGGGAATTGTCGACCTGATCGGTCGGCGTTTGCACCGCGTCGCCGGGGGCAACGAATTCGTTCTTACCGCTCTGATTATGACGGTTGCGGCCATTTCGGCATCGGTCCTGAAAAATACGACCACGACGGCAATGTTCCTGCCGGTTGTTATCGGCTTGGCGGCAAAGGCCAAGATCGCCCCGTCTAAACTATTGATGCCGCTGGCATTTGGAGCAATTTTAGGCGGAAGCTGCACACTGATCGGCACGTCCACCAATCTTGCCGTCAGCGGTGCGATCGTTCGTTACGGACAGCCGCCGCTTTCGATGTTCGAACTAACCTCGGTGGGCATTCTGGTATTCGCCGTCGGGATGATCTATATGCTTTTCGTCGGCCGGCTGCTGTTGCCGAATCGCGGCGGCGGCGAATCGCTAACAGATAGCTACAGTATCCGCGAATACATTTCAGAACTGCTTGTGCTGCCTAATTCGCGCCTTGTGGGCAAGACGCTTGGCGAATCGAACATAAACACTGAGCTCGACCTAAATGTTCTGGGCATAATCCGCGACGGGAAAAAGCTTGTCTCACCGCGTGCCGGAGAACTGGTTGAAGTTGCCGATCTGCTTATTGTCGAAGGCAAGCTAGAAGACATTCTGCGGGTGAAGGAAGAGGTCGGGCTTGAGATAAAACCTGACTTTAAGCTGAACGATGGCGTGCTGGAAAGCGGCAGTATCGAGTTGTTTGAAGTGATGGTGATGCGAGAGTCGCAACTGGTCGGACAAACGCTGAAGGCCCTTCGCTTTAGGCAGTATTACGACCTGACCGTGCTCGCCATCAACCGCCATGGCGAGACGCTGATCAGCAAACTCAGCAGTGTCCCGCTAAAATTCGGTGACGTACTTCTGGTACAGGGCCGCCGGCAGGATATTGAGCCGCTCGTCGTGAACGGGCAGATGATACTTTTGGAGGATGTCTCTGCCACTGGGCCGCGTGTCGAGAAGCGAAAATGGGCGATCGCGGCTTTCCTGCTCTTTCTTTCGTTATCCCTGATGGGAGTAGTATTTGGAATTAACATCCCGCTTGCGGTCTGTGTGCTGACGGGCGTTCTTCTTCTGCTTGGGACCAAGACCGTGCGCTACGCCGAAATGTATTCGCTTATCGACTTTCGGCTGCTTGTGCTTATCGCCTGCATGATGAGCTTTGGCGTGGCGATGGAAAAGACCGGAGCAGATGTGTTTCTTGCCGGATTGATACAAACCTATTTCAGCCAATACGGCAGCATGGCGGTCCTGGCGGGCTTCTTTTTGCTAACGGTCGCGTTAACGCAGCCGATGTCGAATCAGGCCGCGGCCCTGGTAGTCTTACCCGTCGCGGTGAAAACAGCCCTAGCACTTGGGCTGAATCCACGCACGTTCATCGTTGCGGTGACCTATGCGGCCTCGTTCTCGTTCATAACCCCGCTTGAGCCCGCGTGTGTGCTGGTTTATACGCCAGGTCGCTATCGATTTATGGATTTCGTCAAGATAGGGACAATACTTACGATTATCGTCTTTGTCACCGCGATGATCTTTGTACCGATCTTCTGGCCGCTCTAAACCCCGCCCGTTTTTTGTATCTCACGCAGCGACAAACCGCGCTTTACGATCAACAGCAGGCCGATCGCCGTCCAGAACAGTATTCGGCCTTTGCGTATGATGGCGATAGTAATACCAATGCCGGCACCGGCCGCGATGGTTTCCGCGACAAACTGCGAACCGGCCTCGTCAACACCGATCACAAACGGAACAAGCTTGAAAACTATTGTGATCAGGCGGCTTACCGTTTCGAGCAAGAATGCGTTCAGCAGTGAAGATTCGCCAAGGCGGGTCAAGATGAGCCACACCTCGGCAATGCCGAGAAGATGAAATGCGGCCTCAAACAGACAGATGGGTAAAAACCGCCGCGGATGACGGCGGTAGAATCCGTAAATGAGATTTTCGAAAAGGCGGACTTCGGCCCGGCCATTTTCAAGCAAGTTGCGGGCAAATCCTCGCCGATAGAGCTTTTCGCAGATCTCGCTGGCGAAGTGCCACTGCTTAACGACCATGATAATACCCAGTATCATCAGCCCGCCAAGCACACCGATAAGCACATCAATAGACCAGCGCCAGCCTTCGTCAAGCTGAAAGCCCCGCACAAAGGCAAACGAGCCGAGCAGAAGAAAGACGCTCGTGACAAAGCTATAGAAAAGGTTTTCGGTCGCAACCGATGACAGCCCGACAACCAGCGGCAGACGCTTTCTTACAGCAACCGCTTTGGCCGTTCCGCTGACAAGTATGCCGAGCGGGATCATACTGCTCATTGCCTCGCCGATGATCACAGCCGGGACCGTATCGCGAAGGCTAAGCTTGTACGGATCGTAAACTGACAGCTTCCACGCCGAGGCCCGCGTCAATATGCGCGCAAAATAGATAAGCAGAATGATCGCAAAACCGGCCAGGCCGAACCGCTCGATATTGCCAAGAATATCCGCCAGCCCAACAGACCAAACAAAATAGCAGAACAGGCCTATCCCGGCGATGGTTAGAATAATTCCCAAAAGCTTGAGACGGTTGACGTGACGCGGATGGATCGCGGGCGGTTCGGTGGCCGGGTTTTGCTGATTTGGTTCAGAACTCACTGCTTTGCCAATGCGGGCCTTCGCGATTAAAATGGTATTTTATCCAACTTGGGACATCAAAAACACTTCTATTAGGAAAAACTTTATGAGCACTGCCACTGGAACCGCCTTTTCTGTACCCGCATTGACCGTTTTATCGGAAGAAGAAGAACTATTTCGCTCATCGGTCCGTGAATTTGCCGAAGGCGAAGTTCGCCCTCGCGTCGAAGCAATGGAGCATGCCGCGAAGCTCGACCCGGTCCTGATAAAACAATGCTTTGAGCTTGGTTTAATGTCCATCGAATCGCCGGAAGAATACGGCGGTGCGGGATCGACCATTTTTAACGCAATTGTTGCCATTGAAGAGCTTGCACGCGTTGACGCCAGCGTTTCGGTTTTTGTTGATGTTCATAACACGCTCGTCACCAACGCGTTCATGAGATGGGCGAACGACGATCAGAAAAAGAAATATATGCCCCAACTGGCCGAAGGGCGTGTTGGCGCCTATGCATTGAGCGAAGCGGGTTCCGGCTCGGATGCGTTCGCGCTTACGACGCGGGCCGTTGACAAGGGCGATCATTACGAACTCACCGGCCAGAAGCTTTGGATAACGAACGGCAACGAGGCCGAGATATTTGTGCTGTTTGCGACTGTCGATCCCTCGGCGGGCTACAAAGGCATTACGGCATTCATTGTCGAAAAACAGTTCGAGGGCTTTTCGGTCGGAAAGAAAGAGGACAAACTTGGGATTCGTGCTTCGTCAACGACCGAACTTATCCTTGATCGCTGTAAGGTCCCGAAAGAAAATGTTCTTGGCGCGGTTGGGAAAGGCTACAAAGTTTCGATCGAG